>JBBRID010000440.1:0-3522 GCA_038221635.1 Burkholderiales bacterium | reverse complement strand
TTCATCGCCGCCGCTTTTCTGTCGCTGTTCTTCTTCATCGATTTCGTGGACGAACTCGGCGACGTCGGCAAGCGGGGTTACACCGCGTTGGATGCAGCGGGTTACGGCCTGCTCGAGATTCCGGGCCACTTGTACGAACTGGCGCCGATCGCGGTGTTGATCGGCACCATCTATGCCTTGGCCAGGATGGCGCAGTCATCGGAGTTCACGATCTTGCGCACCGGGGGACTCGGACCCGGCCGCGCGCTCTCCCTGCTGGCCACGCTCGGGGTCTTTTTCGCATTGCTGACATTCGTCGTCGGTGACTATGTCGCGCCCTACTCCGAACAGCGCGGCACCGAACTGCGCGCTACGTTCGGCGGCGGCCGCGTCGGCGCCTGGTTGAAGGACCGGCAGACCGACTCCGAAGGCGAACACAACGTGGCCGTCAACGTGTCGAGCACCGGCAATGGCGTCGACCTCGAAGGCATCAGAATTTTCGAATTTGGCGGCGATGGCGCGTTGACGCGCCGCATCTCGGCCGCCACAGGCAAGGTCGACAGCGATGGGCGCTGGCAGCTGCGCGATGTGAAGGTGACCGGCTGGAACGCCGGGACAACCGCAGAACCCGGCGACGCGCGATCCGCATCGGTCACCGAAGAAAACCTGCCGGCGTTGACCTGGGCCAGCGGACTGTCGTCGCAAGTGGTGGCGGCAGCGGTGCTGCCGCTGAGCACCATGTCGACGGTCGACCTGTGGCGATACATCGGCCACCTGTCAGCCAACGAGCAAGCCGCCCAACGCCACGAGATCCAGTTCTGGAAACGCGCGTTCTATCCGTTTGCATGCCTGGTCATGGTTGCGCTGGCCCTGCCGTTTGCCTACCTTCATGCCCGTGCAGGCGGCATCAGCCTGAAGATTTTCGGCGGCATCCTGCTGGGCATCAGTTTCGTGCTGTTGAACAACGTGGCCGCGCACCTCGGCGTGCTGCGTGGTTGGACCCCGTGGCTGACGGCCCTGGTTCCCAGCGGCCTTTATCTGATGATGTCGCTCGCCGCCTTTGCCTGGCTGGTGCGCTTTCGCTGAGGCTTGCAATGCAACGAGGCTTGCTGCTGTTTGCCCATGGCGCGCGCGATCCGGAATGGGCGCGCCCGTTCGAGGCGGTGGCCGAGCAGGTCCGAGCGCAGGCGTCGGTGGGTGCCCAGCCCTTGCAGGTTCGATTGGCCTTCCTCGAATTCATGCATCCCGGGCTGACCGAGGCTGCAGCAAGCCTCGTCGATGCCGGCTGCAAGCGGATCGATGTCGTTCCGCTGTTTCTCGGTTCCGGCGGCCACGTGCGCAAGGATTTGCCTGCGCTGCTCGACAAGCTGCGTGCCCAGTACCCACAGATCGAATGGCTGCTTCGACCAGCCGTCGGCGAGGCCGCTGAGGTGATTGACGCGATGGCCGCAGTCGCGTTGCATTGGGTCGGCAACGACGGCGCCTCTGATCGCCAGGCGTCAACCGACCATGGCATGCCGTCCAACCGATGAACCTGCATCAATTCCGCTTTGTTCAAGAAGCCGTCCGCCGCAACCTGAACCTGACCGAGACGGCCAAGGCCTTGTTCACGTCGCAGCCTGGCGTCTCCAAGGCCATCATCGAACTCGAGGATGAACTGGGTGTCGAGATCTTCGCGCGCCACGGCAAACGTTTGAAGCGGGTCACTGAGCCGGGGCTGCAGGTGCTGCGCTCGATCGAGTTGATCATGGGCGAAGTCAACAACCTGAAGCGGATCGGCGAAGAGTTTTCGAATCAGGACGCCGGTACCTTGTCGATCGCCACCACCCATACCCAGGCGCGCTATGTGCTGCCGGCTCCGGTGGCCCAGTTGCGCAAGCGATTTCCCAAAGTCAATATCAGCCTGCATCAGGGTACGCCCGAACAGGTAGCGCAGATGCTGATCGACGAGGTTGCCGAAGTCGGCTTGGCGACCGAATCTCTGGAGGGCTTCGACGCGCTGATTTCGCTGCCCTGTTATGAATGGCAACACGTGGCAGTGATGCCTGCGGGCCACCCGCTGGCGCGCGTGGAGCGGCTGAGCCTCGAGGAACTGGTTCCCCATCCGTTGATTTCATATCACCCGAGCTTCACCGGGCGGACCCGCATCGATCAGGCATTCGCGACGCGCCGGCTGAAGCCGAACATCGTGCTCGAGGCCATCGATTCCGATGTCATCAAGACCTACGTTCGGCTCGGCATGGGAATCGGTATCGTGGCAGAAATGGCCGTGCGAGACGACCCACCGGGTGGCGAACTGGTGTGGCGTCCGGTCGGCCACCTGTTCGGTCAGAATGTGGCCCGAATTGCATTCAAGCGCGGCGCCTATCTGCGCAGTTTCGTCTATTCGTTCGCCGAGATGCTTTCCGATCGCCTGGGACGCAACCTGGTGATGCGCGCGATTGCGGGCAACCCCGACAACTACCAACTTTGAGCCGCGCCCGTCGTGCTGGCCGACCAGTCATGAGCTACCCAAGTACCCCGGCGGTTTCGAGCCGCCTGCCTCGCGTCGGAACGACGATCTTCACGGTGATGTCGGCGCTGGCCCAGAAACATGCCGCTGTCAACCTTGGCCAGGGCTTTCCGGACTTCGCAGGCGACCCGGCATTGCTCGATGCCGTGACGACGGCGATGCGTGCGGGCCACAACCAGTACCCGCCGATGGCCGGCATCCTGCCATTGCGGCAGGCGGTGGCACACAAGATCGCAACGCTGTACGGCAAGCAATACGACGCCGACTCCGAGATCACGATCACCGCTGGGGCCACGCAGGCCATACTGACCAGCATACTGGCGTTGGTTCATCCCGGCGACGAAGTGATCGTTCTGGACCCCTGCTACGACAGCTACGAACCGAACATCGTGCTCGCCGGCGCGACGCCCATTCATGTGCCATTGACGCCCGGCAGCTTTCGGCCCGATTTCGATCGAATCGGGGCCGCGCTCAGCCCGCGCACCCGGGCCATCATCATCAATTCGCCCCACAACCCGAGCGCCACGGTGTGGCGGGCGCAGGACATGGAACAGCTGACCGAACTGCTGCGGCCAACCCGTGTGCTGGTCATCTCAGACGAGGTCTACGAACACATGGTGTTCGACGGTGCGCCGCACCAGAGTGTCGCCCGCTGGCCCGAACTCGCTGCGCGCAGCGTCATCGTGTCGAGCTTTGGCAAGACCTACCATGTCACCGGATGGAAGGTCGGCTACGTGGCTGCGCCAGCATCGTTGAGCGCCGAGTTCCGCAAAGTGCATCAGTTCAATGTCTTCACCGTCAATACACCGATGCAACATGCATTGGCTGCCTATATGGCCGACGCTCGGCCCTACCTGGAACTGCCAGCCTTTTACCAGCACAAGCGCGACCTCTTTCGCGCAGGCCTGAGCGACAGCCGGCTGCGCCTGCTGCCCAGCGAAGGCAGTTATTTTCAATGTGTCGATTACAGCGCCGTCAGTGACCTGCCGGAGGCCGATTTCTGCAGCTGGCTGACCCGAGAGGTCGGGGTC
>JBBRID010000439.1:0-3528 GCA_038221635.1 Burkholderiales bacterium | reverse complement strand
TCGGGTCGGCCGGCTGCTCGGGTGCCTTCGGCCCGGACAGACTGCGCATCTGGGTCCGGTCTTTTGCATAGGCAGCGGCGTTCTGGTAGGCCACTTCGGTCAGTCCCAGCGACTGGTTGCCGACGCCCAGGCGCGCGGCATTCATCATCACGAACATCGCCGCCAACCCCCTGTTGGGCTCGCCGACCAGACTGGCCGCCGCGCCGTCGAGGTTGATCTGGCAGGTGGCGTTGCCGTGGATGCCCATCTTGTGCTCGAGCGCACCGCAGGTGACGGCATTGCGCTCGCCCAGCGATCCGTCAACGTTGACCATGTATTTGGGCACGACGAACAGCGAGATGCCTTTGCTGCCTTGCGGTGCGTCGGGCAGGCGCGCCAGTACCAGGTGGATGATGTTCTCGGCCAGGTCGTGTTCACCAGCGGAGATGAAAATTTTCGCGCCGGTCAGCCGATAACTGCCGTCGCCTTGCGGCTCCGCCTTGCTGCGCAGCATGCCGAGATCGGTGCCGCAATGGGCCTCGGTCAGGCACATCGTGCCGGTCCACTGACCACTGGTTAGCTTCGGCAGGTAGGTCTTCTGCTGCTCGGGTGTGCCATGCGCATGCAGACACTCATAGGCGCCATGCGACAGACCCGGGTACATCGTCCACGCCTGGTTGGCGCTGTTCATCATTTCGTACAGGCACTGGTTCAAGACCAGCGGCAGGCCCTGACCGCCATAGGCCGGATCGCAGCTCAACGCCGGCCAGCCGCCTTCGACGAACTTTTCATACGCCTGGGCAAAGCCCTTCGGAGCCTTGACCTCGTGGCTGTCCTTGTCGAGCGTGCAGCCTTCGGCATCGCCGCTCTGGTTCAACGGAAACAACACATTGGCGGCAAACTTGCCGCCCTCCTCGATTACCGCATTGATGGTGTCGGCGTCGATGTCGACGTAGCGCGGCAAGTCCTTCATGGCCTCGCCGAGATTCAAGACCTCATGCATGACGAACTGCATGTCGCGCAGCGGCGGGGTGTACTGGGCCATTGATTACTCCTGCTGATTCAAAGATTTTCTGGAAAAGAAATGTCGATTCGCGTTGGCTTGCCAAATGTCCAATCGGCGCGCGTCAACGCGAAGTTCGTCTGCTGGCGGAGCCGGCGGCATGACGCAACTCGAGCGCGTGATGACCGGCGTCGGTGGCATGGCTGGCGATGATTCGGTCGAATGCCTTGCGTGCGCGTCCGAGTGCATCGGCGTCGCGCAGAAAGCGGGCGTCGTGGTGCAGCGCCAGAATCAGCCCATGTACCTCGAACAACAGTTGCGCCGGCTCGGTGTCGTCGCGCAAATGACCTTCGGACATCGCCATGCCAATGGCCCGTTCGAGTGCGTCGTGCCACGCCTGGACCATGCCGGCCAGGGCATCGCGCACCGGCCCGGGTCGGTCGTCGAACTCGACCGCGCCGCTGATGTATATGCATCCCGAATCGATCTCCACCGACACCCGCCGCACCCAACGCTGGAACAGCGCGACCAGCCTCGGCAGGCCGCGCGGATCGGCCATCGCCGGATAAAACACCTCTTCCTCGAACTTCGCGTGGTATTCGCGGATCACCGAAATCTGCAACTCCTCGCGCGAGCCGAAATGCGCAAAGACACCGGATTTGCTCATGCCCATCACCTCGGCGAGGGCGCCGATCGAAAGGCCTTCGAGGCCCATGTGCGAGGACAGACCCAGCGCCGCTTCGAGAATCGCAGTGCGCGTCTGCTGCCCCTTGTGCAGGCTGCGTTGCGGCGCTGAGGCGCTTGATCGGGGGCTTGGTTCGGTCACGGGCTTTCACTAAAACGAACGATCGTTCTATTTTGCACAGTTTTCATGTCGAGACACGATCACGTCATCGAACCAGGGGTCAAATCGGCTGCTATTTCTAGGGCCCGCTGCCTAGTTCAATGCCTGGCTTAGGCGAAACCTAGGGTTTGCCCTAGTTCGTCGCTGGAGGCAATGCCAAAACGCACGGCTGGTTCGCCAAATGGCAAGAAACTGTGCCTATTGAGTACGGCATGCGGATTGCATTACGCTACGGGTTGGCTAGCGGAGTTTTCATGGAAGTGCTTCAACTCGATGTGTCGGGTCGACCTCAATCCTGGATTTCGGCCAGAGAAGCGGCGATCATCTATGCCTGCGACGGGGTTGCCTGGACGCTGGGCCCGACCTTTTATGTGCTGCGTGGCGGCATGCAGCGCGTTAGCGGGCTTCAGTCGCGCATCGAGGTGCACCCGATCGTCGCGGTGCGCGGTGTCGTGCCGAGCCGCGCCTGGCGGCAGGCCCCGGCGCTGACCAACACCAAGCTGTTCTCCCGAGACCGACTCGTCTGCGCTTATTGCGGCGGCAACTACCACGCCGACGATCTGACCCGTGAGCACATCGTCCCGACCTCTCGCGGCGGCCACGACACCTGGATGAACTGCATCACCGCCTGCCGGACATGCAATGGCCACAAGGGCAACCGAATGCCCGAAGAAGCGCACATGTCGCTGTTGTATCTGCCCTATGTGCCCAGCCTGCACGAAGACATGATTCTGCGAGGTCGGCGCATCCTGTCCGATCAGATGGATTTCTTGCTCGCCAGCGTGCCGCGCAGCAGCCGATTGCACGGCTGATGCCGCCCAAGCTCGGATAGGCGCTGCAATAAACTGACAAAAAACGGCAACAAGACGCAAAGTCACGCAAAGTTCCTGGCAGGGGCTTTGATTCGCGGTCATCATTCCGTCTTGGCGGCGCCTTGCAATGGGCCGCGACAGACGGGAATTTCCATGAAAACTCTGCTCCAGCGATTGTTCGCGTTGGCCTTGATCGGCACCTTGGCGGCCTGCGCTACCTCCAGCCCCGACATCATTTCGCGCCAGGACGCGCAGCGCATGTCTGTGGTTCAGGAAGCCACCGTGTTGTCGATCCGCCCAGTTGTCGTCGACGGCAGCCAGAGCGGCGTCGGGGGCTTGTCGGGTGGCGTGATCGGCGGTATCGCCGGCTCTTCGGTCGGCGGGCATCGCGAGAGCGCCATCATCGGCGTGCTCGGCGCGGTAGCAGGTGCGGTGATCGGCAACGCGGTCGAACGCAATGCCACCCGCGAAGAGGCGATCGAGGTGATGGTTCAGTTGCGCAACGGCGAGCGTCGGGCGATCGTCCAGGCAGTCGGCAACGAGCGCCTCTACGTCGGTGACCCGGTCATCATCGTGACCAACGGCGGCAAGGCCCGCGTGACCCGGGCGCCCGGCACCCGCGGCTGAACGCCGCCCGGTCCGCACCTTCGCGACCCATCGCGCCCGCAGGCGCGAGTCGCCACTGATCGCGCCTTTGGGCGCGATTCGCTTTTAGGGGCTCAACGGGCCCAACGTGCCCAACGCGCCCAATGGGCACAATCGGGCTTCCACGGCTCTTCGAAGCATTCTTGAACCGCCACCCTTGTCGGCCACCTGTGCCTGCCTGAGCCGATGCATGTCGTTCTCGCCAGCGTCGGCAGCCTCGGTGACGTGCATCCCTTCATCGCAAT
>JBBRID010000438.1:0-3544 GCA_038221635.1 Burkholderiales bacterium | reverse complement strand
CTTGGTGTAGACGCCGCAAACGCCACGCCCTTCATGATGAATCCTCAACATGATCTGGGTCGCGGTTTCGAGGTCGCGTTGAAAATACTCTTGTAGCACCATCACGACGAACTCCATCGGCGTGTAGTCATCGTTGAGCATGAGAACCTGGTACATCTTCGGCGGTTCTGTCTTGGCTGTCTGTCGTTCCGCAACGACGGCCCCTTGGTCATCGCCGGGCGGCGGCAAACCAAGTGGTGGATCAGGCGGCTTGACGGGGTCGACAGGCATGTGACGATTCTATCGAGTTGCAGTGCTACGTTCATACCCGGGTCATATGCAGACGCTTCTGCGGAAAGCAAGTTCCGTCCTCGAGGCGATTGCCCAGCGCGATGTTCTGAAGATCCGGCCGAGCCTCCCGGCTGCCGAATGTGCCCCGCGCCTTGACAGCCGCCTGGCAGGCCACCAGAATTCCCCGGAAACCGACGGAGGTGGGGCATGGCGCTTGGAACGGTCAAATGGTTCAACGATGCCAAAGGATTCGGATTCATCGAACCCGATGGCGGCGGCGCAGACGTCTTTGCCCACTTTTCAGCGGTGCAAATGGAGGGGTTCCGCACCCTCAAGCAAGGTGGGCGAGTGAGCTTCGATATCGAGCAGGGCCCCAAGGGGCAGCTCGCGCAGAACATCGCACCGTTGGAGCAGCCTGCATTTCCCCAGCCGCAGCCGACCGAAGCGACACACACGGCCGCCGGCTGAGTCGGTGCCAAAGGGGGCCGGCCGGGCCTCGCATCGCTCGCTAGCGCAGGTGATCGCGGGCGTTCCTTGGCCGACGTGGCGGCCTATCGAGCCGAGCCGCGCGGGTCGACAGCGGCTTTTAACGTGGTGCCCGGCGTGAATTTGGGCAATTTGGCCGCAGCGATCTTGATCTTCGCGCCGGTTGCGGGGTTGACGCCGTTGCGCGCGGCACGTGCATGCTGCTTGAACGATCCGAATCCCGGGATGACGACCGACCCACCCTTGCGCACGGTATTGACGATGCCATCGATCAGCGTCTGCAAAATGCGCCCCGATTCGGCCTTGGTCAATGAGTGCTTGGTGGCGAGGTGTTCGATCAGTTCTGCTTTGTTCATTCAATTGGACTCAGGTGGCGACCACACCGTGTGATCATCGTCATTGTGTCGCATTGGCCGAAGACTCCGTACACTGCGGCGTCATCCGCCTTGTCAATGCCTGCGGGCCAGCAGGTGGTCGATCGAAAAGGCGCCGGGTCCCTTGGCCATCAGATACAACAACAACGCGGCCCAGGTGCCGTGCGTGGCGTAGGCGCCCGGATAGACAAACAGCTGGATCACCAGCGTCATGCCCAGCAGTGCCAACGCCGAAAACCGCGTGGCCAACCCGATCAGGATCAACACCGGAAACAGGTGTTCGCTGAAAGCGGCCAACGGTGCGGCAATCTCCGGCGCGACCAGTGGCAACTTGTATTCGTCCTGGAACAGGCTCACCGCCGACTCGGACAAGCGCGGCCAGCCGAGCACAAACTCACCCGAGACGATGTTCAAGGCGAAGCCCTCCACCTTGGTCTGCCCTGAACTCCAGAAGACCGCGGCGATGGAAAATCTTGCGATAAAGGCAATCAGCGAATGCGGAATGGCCGACAACACCGCAATCGCCTTGTCGATCAGCGAGCAGGGATCGTCGCGGTTCATCGGCACCTGCAACGAAGCTGAAGTGGCGGGTTGTGTCATGGTTGGCATCCTTTCGGCAGGCAAATCGACGTGATGGTGGCGTGCTTGAACAGCAGGCCAAGCGACTCGGCGAGGTCGAAGGTCGGGTCGGCCTCAGCCGCAACGGCTGCAGACTGACCGAGCGAATGGCCCCGTTGCAGCGCCTCGACGAACCTGCCGGCAGCGGCTGTGGTCGGCAGAACCAGCACGTCGAGGTTCATGCGAAGGACGATTGCCGTCTCGGCCAGCAGTGGGTCGACCCGCCGGAGGGCCGCATCGGCATCACCCTGGTGAGCGGCCCAGATCGACGCGATTGCAAAACGTGAGTCCACCACCGCCAGCGAAGGATGCAGGTCGAATGCCAATTCGGCCATTTTCTCGCCGCATGACAGTGCGTGGTCGATGACCGCCCGATCGACCGGTGCGACGTCGGCGCTGTGGTACGCCTGTACACGAGCGAACTCGAGCCGCGCGACATCGGCAAGATACGGCAGCGACGCGGCCGGCTCATGGCCGTCAATGAAATCCGCGAAGCGGTTGCCATAGAGCACGAGTACCGGTCCGGATGGCGGGCATTCGCGGACAAACTGTCTCGCCATGGCACGAAAGAAAGATTCACCCACCAGCTCGGCGATGACTGGGAACGTCGACGCCAGCGCCTCGATCAGTGAACTGACGACGTTGTTGCGGTGGACTGCAAATCTGCCGTCGACATCCGAACCGTTCCAGCTTCGCAGGCCCGGTGGCGCGGGCAATGCCCGGTCGAGCAAGGCCCTGGCGAAAACGGGCTGGTGGTGAAAAACCATTGCGTTCACGCGGCCACCCTGCGCTTGGCGTGGCTGGTAGCTGGAGCGCGAGAAACCAGCAAGGCCTCGGCTCGGGAGGCTTCGGCGAGCAACACATTCAGCGCCGGCACGTCGTTGTCTCGTTCGAGCAAGCTGGGCAGCGGGCCCAATTCGTCGAGCATCGAGGCAAACAGCAACCAGACCGCATCGGCGACCGGCGCGCCATGGCTGTCGATCAGCAAGGGTGAACCGAGCGAATCGCGGTCAACGGCGAATCCGGCCAGGTGGATCTCGCCAACCGCGTCGAGCGGCATGGCGGCCAAGTAGGCCGCGGGGTCACGGCCGTGGTTGGTGCACGATACAAAGGCGTTGTTGACGTCGAGCAGCAAGCCGCAACCGGTGCGCTGGATCACGTCCTGCAAAAACTGCGTCTCGTCCATCGTCGACGATTCGAATTCGACGTAGGTAGATGGGTTTTCAAGCAGCATGCGGCAGCCCAGCCGCTGCTGCACCTGATCGATGTGATCGCACACGCGCTGCAGCGTCTGCCGATCGTATGGCAGTGGCAGCAAATCGTTGAAGAAGCGCCCGCCGTGGCTCGACCATGCCAGGTGTTCGGAAAACGAGGCCGGCTGGTAGCGATCAACCAGCCGGGCCAGCTTTTCCAGGTGGCGGCCATCGAGTGGTTCGTCACCGCCGATCGACAGGCCGACCCCGTGCAGCGAGAGCGGATACGACTCACGAATGCGACCCAGAAAGTGGTGCGACGGCCCGCCATCGACCATGTAGTTCTCGGCGTGCACCTCGAAGAAGCCGATGTCCGGGCGTTGTTCCAACACGGCAGCGACATGCTGTGGCTTGAGTCCGATGCCGGCGCGCCGCGGCAGCGCGCCGGTTGGACTGATCTGCCGGTCTTCCGTGGCAGTCATCTGCACATCCGGTGGGCACTGCAAAGCGTCAGCTGCGTGCTTGATCAGCCCTTCTTGGCGACAAATTCCTTGGTCTGGCCGAAACCGGTCGACGAGGTCGACGAAGCCATCTTCCCGCAGC
>JBBRID010000437.1:0-3571 GCA_038221635.1 Burkholderiales bacterium | reverse complement strand
GAAGGGCTGACCGCGCAGGTCTTCCTGATCGCCGGGCTGCTCGCCGACGAACATCAGGCGGGCGTCGACCACACCTTGACCAAAAACCGTCTGCGTCGCGTGCTGATACAGCGGGCAGTTGGTGCAGCCGCGCGCGGCCGTCCGGATTTGCTCCAGCGCAGCGGCCCGCTCGCCGGCTGAGGCGTCGGGATCGGCATCGACACTCGAAAGCATTGCCTCGGGCATGTCGCGGTCGTACATCGCCGCGCTGGATGCGGGCAGGCTACGAATGGTTCGCACCGGCATCGTCGGTTCCTGCGCAATCATCGCGCCGCTGCGCTGATGGGCCGCGGCAGTCAACGGTGAAATCAGTGCCGCCTCCGGCAGGTTCTTCCAGTAGCGAACCGGCATTTCCTTGCGCATCATCGCCAATTTCAGACGCGCCGGGTTGAAGATGTGCTGGTAGTAGGTAAGCCAGAGCGACTCGCCGGCATCGGCCGGTGGTGCGTCGCTGCGCTGCGCGCCGCCGGCAAGCTGCAGTTGATGACCGTCCCAGGAGACGCTTCGCCGTGGGCTCAGGATGCTCCACTGCATCTGCGCAAAGCGGCGCGCAAAAAACGGTGCGGTCGCTTCGATGATGTGGTGGTCGGGTTCGTACCACGCAACGAACAGAGGCGCCTGTTCGCGGCCACGGTCGATCTGCCGGAAACGGACGAAGGCCGTCATCTTGTGCTGGTCGCGGCGCACCGCATGGGCCATGCGGTCGGCCTGCAGCCATTGGGGATCGATGACATCGCCGCGCAGCGACGGCTCGTGCTGCAAGCGCCACAATAACTGGTACAGCAGCGAAAAGCGCGCCGGATCGGCGTGCAGAACCAAGGCTTCGGCGAGCTTGCCGAAACGGGCGGGAACCCGCAAAGGCATTGTGGATTGGGCTTCGCCAGCCGCTTCGTCATGGCGCAGCTCATCGGTCGCCGGGACAGCCTCGTCGAACAAGCCGCCACTCGGCGTCCCGACGATTTGCCATGTGACGCGATCGGGCGCAATTTCATCGGCAATCAGCGCCCGCGCGGCGTGCCGAAAGCCGTCGAGATCGGTCTCGCTGGCCAGCTCGACGACACGGCCGCCATCGGCACCGATCCGCACATCACGCGCCATCAGAACAGCGCCGCCTGCACCGGTTGCTTGCGCAGCTTGGCAGCCACTGCTGTCGCATCGACGGCTGCGGGCGGCCGGTGGTCGGGCAGCACGACGAACGGCAGCACCTTGGCCGGCGACAGATGCAGCCGCGCCAGGTCGTCGCTGCGCAGCGCGCGAACCCGCCGCGTCTGAAGCATGCGGTCGACTGCCTTGACGCCGACGCCGGGAACACGCAGCAACATCTCCTTCGGTGCCCGGTTCAAATCGACCGGAAAGCGTTCGGGATGAGCCAGTGCCCAAGCCAGCTTGGGGTCGAAATCGAGCGACAACATGCCGTCCGCGCCAGCCACGATTTCGTCGTGACCGAAACCGTAGAAACGAAGCAACCAATCCGCCTGGTACAGCCGGTGTTCGCGCTGCATCGGCGCGGGTTTCGACGGCAGCGCGCGCGGCGCGTCTGGTATCGGACTGAAAGCCGAGTAATAGACCCGCTTCAAGCGATAGGCGCCATACAGATGGGCGCTGGCATCGAGGATGGTGCGGTCACTGGTGGCATCGGCACCGACGATCATCTGTGTGCTCTGGCCGGCCGGCGCAAAGCGCGCCGGTGCCGCCTTGCGCGGCGCTACGCCGGCCTGCGACGACGCCTTGGCCGGGCGTGCCGCATCCTTTGCATCGTCGATGTGAATGCGGATGATGGCCATCGACCGCCGGATCGCCGCGCCGTCCTTCTCGGGCGCCAGTTCATTCAGCGCAGCCTGCGTCGGCAGTTCGACATTGATGCTCAGTCGATCCGCATGGCGGCCGGCCGCGGCGAGCAGTTCTGGGCTGGCCTCGGGAATCGTTTTCAGATGGATGTAACCGCGGAAATCGTGATCCTCACGCAGCCGCCGCGCCACCTCGACCACCTGCTCCATCGTGTAGTCGGCGCTGCGGATGATCCCCGAACTGAGAAACAGGCCTTCGATGCAGTTGCGGCGGTAGAAGTCGAGCGTCAGCTGCACCACCTCGTCGACGCTGAAGCGGGCCCGCGGCACGTTGCTGCTGACCCGGTTGACGCAATACAGGCAGTCGTAGGTGCAGTAGTTGGTGAGCAGGATTTTCAGCAGCGAGATGCAGCGTCCGTCGGGCGTGTAGCTGTGGCAGATGCCCGAGCCTTCGGTAGAGCCGATGCCACGCCCGCCCAGCGAATTCCGCTTGCTGCTGCCGCTGGACGCGCAGGAGGCATCGTATTTGGCTGCGTCGGCCAGAATGGCCAGTTTGCGATCGAGTTCCAAAGCCCAACACCCCAGCGAATACTACTGGATGAATATACAGTTTTTAATCAGTTCCTGCCGACATCGGGTTTACTTGATGCCCGGGCTGGCGGCCGCACCATGACGATCGGCACGGCGTCCGTGGGCTCAGCTGCGACCCACAGCGACGCCGAGCTGCGGCTCGCCCATGCCTTGATCTTCATTGCGCCGGCGCTGTGGAGCGTCAACTATCTGGTGGCGCGTTGGGCGCCAGGTGTGATTGCACCGCATGCGCTGGCGCTTGGCCGCTGGATCATCGCGGCTGCCGTGCTGGCCTTCGTCTGCCGCAACGAGCTGAGTGCCAAGCGAGAGCTGATCAGCGCCGAATGGCGACAGTTCGTCGTGCTCGGCGCATTGGGCATGTGGATCTGCGGCGCCTTCGTCTACATCGGCGGACGCACCACCAGCGCGGTCAACATCGGACTGCTGTATGCCACCTCACCGGTGCTGATCGCGCTGGCTTCGGCGCTGTGGTTGCGCGAGCGGATCGGGCTGCCGGCCATCCTCGGTGTCGCGCTCGCGCTGACCGGTATGCTGCACATTCTGGTGCGTGGTGACTGGGGCGCGCTGGCGGTGCTGCGCTTCACGCCGGGCGACATCTGGATCGCCGCAGCCGTGCTGGCCTGGACCGTCTACTCGTTGCTGTTGCGTGGCTGGAACTCGCAGTTCAGCTCGGTTGCGCGGCTCGCACTGATCGCATGCGGCGGCATCGTCGTGCTGATTCCGTTCACCATCGCAGAAGCGCTGTTCTGGTTGCCCACCAAGCTGTCGTGGAGCGCTGCCGGCCTGGTGCTGGCCGCGGCTCTGATCCCCGGTGCCGGCGCCTATGCCGCTTATTCGACCATGCAGCGCGTTCTCGGCGCGGCGCGGGTTTCGGTTGTCCTGTACCTCTCACCGCTGTACAGCGCGGTGATCGGCTGGTGGGTGCTCGGCGAGCCGGTGCATGGGTTCCACGCCGTCGGTGGCTTGTTGATCCTGCCGGGCATCTGGCTGTCGACGCGGCGCTGATCTGCCCTGACGCATCAGGGTCGAGTCGGCACCCGATTGCGCACCCGCGGCGGGCAGGTCAACGGTTTCTCGATCAATGACAACGGTTTCAATGTACCCAATTCGGTCGACTGGTCGGCGAAGACAGCGACATAAAGCCATGCGGGTTG
>JBBRID010000436.1:0-3573 GCA_038221635.1 Burkholderiales bacterium | reverse complement strand
GGTTCTGCCGCCACGCCCGCTGGTCGCACTGCGACCCGCACCCCGACCAGCCCTGCGTGGATCCGGCCTCCTACCCCTGATTTTCAGTTTTCCCGCCTCGGGCGGCCTTTCGACTTGCGCAACAGCGCCTCGACGAAACGGCCTGTTTGTGGCCTGTTCGATCCGACTGCCGGACAACGCAGTCCATTCCCTTTCCGGGCTCCTTCTCATGCATCTGTCAGAACTCAAAGCGCTTCACGTGTCCGCGCTCATCACCATGGGCGAAGCCCTGGAGATCGACAACGTCGCGCGCCTGCGAAAACAGGAGTTGATGTTCGCGATCATGAAGAAGCGCGCCAAGGCTGGCGAGCAGGTCTTCGGTGATGGTGTGCTCGAGGTGCTGCCCGATGGTTTCGGCTTCCTGCGCTCGATCGAGGCCAGCTACATGGCGTCGACCGACGACATTTACCTGAGCCCGAGCCAGATCCGCCGCTTCAACCTGCACACCGGCGACATGGTTGAGGGTGAGGTTCGGGTACCCAAGGACGGCGAGCGCTATTTCGCACTGGTCAAGGTCGATCGCGTGAATGAGCTCACCCCCGAGGAGAGCAAGCACAAGATCATGTTCGAGAATTTGACGCCCTTGTTCCCCAAGGAGCAGTTCAAGCTCGAGCGCGACATCAAGGGCGAAGAGAACATCACCAGCCGCATCATCGATCTGATCGCACCGATCGGCAAAGGACAGCGCGCCTTGCTGGTTTCGCAGCCGAAAAGCGGCAAGACGATGATCATGCAGCACCTCGCGCATGCCATCGTCGCCAACCATCCCGACGTGCACCTGATCGTGCTGCTGGTCGATGAGCGGCCGGAAGAAGTGACCGAAATGCAGCGCACGGTGCGCGGCGAAGTCATCAGTTCGACCTTCGATGAACCGGCCGCACGCCACGTGCAAGTCGCCGAGATGGTGATCGAGCGCGCCAAACGATTGGTCGAATTGAAGAAGGACGTGGTGATCCTGCTTGATTCGATCACCCGACTGGCACGCGCCTACAACAACGTGCTGCCGTCATCCGGCAAGGTGCTGACCGGTGGTGTCGACGCGAATGCGCTGCAACGCCCGAAGCGCTTTTTCGGTGCCGCCCGCAACATCGAGGAAGGCGGTTCTCTCACCATCATCGGCACCGCGCTGATCGATACCGGCAGCCGCATGGACGAGGTGATCTACGAAGAATTCAAGGGCACCGGCAACTGCGAGATATACCTCGACCGAAGGATGTCCGAGAAACGCGTCTACCCGTCGATCCTGCTGAACAAGAGCGGCACCCGGCGCGAAGAACTGCTGCTCAAACCAGAAATCCTCCAGAAAACCTGGATTCTGCGCAAGCTCCTGTATCCGATGGACGAGATCGAGGCGATGGAGTTCATCCTCGACAAGATGAAATCGACGAAGAACAACCACGACTTCTTCGATCTGATGCGCCGGGGCGGTTGACGATTTAGCTGTGAAATACGCTGCAGACAAACCGCTGGGCTGCTGGAAAGAAGCTGACTTTTAACGGCGGTGAGCAGCATTGGGGCGAGCTGGCCTGTTCTGCTGCGTGTCCCCCGGACACCTGCCTGAACGGCGGTCTCCTCCTCCTTTACCTCCGCAGAACAGGCCAGCCCACCCCAATGCTTGGCGCGACTGGTCCCTTCCGCCAGTGGCACTGCGTGCGCCAGCGCCTGATGGCAAGTCACCGCGTTGGCAGGCCGAGGCCGGCGGCTGGCCGGATGCCGGAGGTCAAGGAGGAGGCGCCGCCGTTCAGGCAGGCGTCGGGGGACACGTAGGCATCCGGCCACCCGCCGGCCTCGGCCACGCTCCACCGCCGAATGCGTTGACGAACCCACCTCGCTTGCGACTTGTCGGAGGCCCGAACCGCGACGCGCCATACGCGGCAGCGACAGCTCAATAGTCCAAGCTATAATCCCGGATTAACCCGCTAAAGGAAAGTGCGTCGAACCGTTCGACGTGGCTTCCATAACGCAAGCAACGCAAGCAGCAAGGCACCCATGAAAGACGGCATCCACCCCTCCTATCGCGACGTCTGTTTCGTCGATCTGTCCAACGGCTTCAAATTCGTAACCCGCTCGTGCGCGCAGACGAAGGAGATGGTTGACATGGAAGACGGCCGCAAGCTGCCGCTGTTCAAGCTGGAAACCACCAGTGAATCACATCCCTTCTACACGGGCACACAGAAGAGCATCGACTCGTTGGGTGGTCGCGTCGAGAAATTCCGCAACAAGTTTGCCAAGCTCGGAATGAAGAAATAATCAGTTCCCGGCAGCAAAATCAAGGCAGCTTCGGCTGCCTTTTTTGTTGGTACAACCGGGCTGCGAACAGACCCTGATCCATGGCAACCACTCCCAACCCGGCCCTCGTCACGCAGCGTGCGGCGCAGCGATTGCCGCGGGCGGCGCTACTGCTGTTTTGCGCAGCATATGTGCTGCCCGGTCTGTTCGGACGCGACCCATGGCGCAACGCCGACATCACCGCCTTCGGCTACATGGCCAGTATTGCCCAGGGTCACTCGGGTTGGCTCTCGCCCAGCGTCGGCGGCCTGCCGGCCGATGCTGCATTGCTGCCGTACTGGATCGGTGCTGCGGCCATTTCGATGTTTTCGCCGATGATCGAGCCGGCAGTGGCCGCCCGTTTGCCATTCGCGCTGCTGCTGGTTTTGTCGCTGGTCATGACCTGGTACAGCACTTACCACCTGGCCCGCACCGACGCGGCGCAGCCATTGCCGTTTGCCTTCGGCGGAGAGGCTGATCCGGTCGACTACGCACGCGCAGTGGCGGACGGTGCCCTGCTGGCCCTCATCGCTACGCTTGGCCTGTTGCAACTCGGCCACGAAACGACGCCTGAATTGGCGCAGCTGGCCAGCGCGTCGGTGTTTCTCTATGCCATGGCAGCCAGCCCTTACAGGCCGCGACTTGCGGCACTGGCCGCGCTGCTTGCGTTGCCTGCTCTGGCGGCCAGCGGCGCTCCGGCAATTGCCTTGGCGCTGGGACTGGTCGGCCTGGTCATCAGCATTCGCTCGAGTTACGAGGCGGTGCGCCACTTCTCGATCTACCTGGCCATCGCGACCGTGGCAGCCATCGCGACGGCCAGCATGCTGGGCGCGTGGCACAACCGGATCGACTTGCCGGATACCTTCGCCGATCTCGCCAATTCGCTTCGTCTGCTGGCCTGGTTCACTTGGCCCACGCTGCCGCTGGCAGCATGGACGCTGTGGCGCTGGCGCCGGCAGTGGTCGAAGCGCCACATGTCGGTACCGCTGGCGTGCGCGGGCGTCGCCGTACTGGCCTGCCTCCTGATGGGCGGCGTCGATCGTGCGCTGATGCTGGGCTTGCCGGCGCTTGCCGTCCTCGGCGCATTCGCATTGCCGACCCTGCAACGCAGCAGCGGCGCGGCAATCGACTGGTTTTCGGTGTTTTTCTTCAGTATCTGCGCGCTGACGATCTGGGTCATCTACGTCGCGGTGCAGACCGGGATGCCGGCGCGCCCGGCAGCCAATGTTCAGCGCCTCCTGCCGGGCTTCGTGTCGACTTTCTCCG
>JBBRID010000435.1:0-3574 GCA_038221635.1 Burkholderiales bacterium | reverse complement strand
TGCCCGAACACAACCAGGTTGTCGGCGGGAAGTGGATTCCCGAGGAAGTCGGGGCGATCAGTGTCGAGGAAGGATTGGCCGAAACCTTGGGTCTGAAAATTGGCGATCAGATGCGGTTCGACATCGCCGGACAACTCATCGAACGAAAGATCACCAGCCTGCGCAAGGTCGATTGGGGATCGATGCGAGTCAACTTTTTCGTGATGTTTCCGACCTCGAAGATGACCGATGTGCCGGTGAGTTATGTTGCCGCGTTCAAGGCGCCGCCGGTGGCGGGCTTCGACAATCGGCTCAGCCGCGAGTTTCCGAACATCACCGCCATCGACGTATCGGCGTCGATTGCCCAGGTTCAGCGCATTCTCGACCAGGTGATTCGGGCGGTCGAATTCCTGTTCGGATTCACGCTGGCCGCCGGCCTGGTGGTGCTTTTTTCAGCCATCACCGCCACCCGCGAAGCGCGGGCCCGGGAGTTTGCCGTGATGCGTGCGTTGGGCGCCAGCGGTCGCCTGCTGGCACAGGTGCAGCGGGCCGAACTGCTCGGCATCGGCGCTTTGGCCGGGGTGTTGGCTTCACTGGCTGCCAGCGTCGTGGGCTGGGCATTGGCCCGTTACGTGTTCGAATTCAGCTGGAGCGCTTCGCCGTGGGTGCCATTGATCGGCGCGGGCGCCGGGGCACTGTTGTCGCTGGCGGCGGGCTGGTGGGGGCTGCGCGAGGTGTTGCGAAGGCCAGTCATCGCGACCTTGAGGACGGCCGCGCAGTAATCCACTCGCGACAACCACGATCGACCGGGCGACGCGGCGCCCGAGCGGCGGCCACGACGCGGCATACTTCGCCCCTCGATGGATGAACTTGTCACACGCCCACTGCGGGTCTTGCACCTTGAAGACAGCGAACTCGACCACGAGTTGATGCTCGCACAGCTGCGCCGTGGCGGCATCGATCCGAGCACCTTGCGGGTCGACAGCGAGAGGGATTTTCTTCGCGCCTTGCAACAACCCTGGGACGCGATCATTTCCGATTTCAACCTTCCGGGTTTCTCGGGTCTCGTCGCGCTCGATCTGTGGCGGGCCCAGGGCGGCGATCTGCCGTTCATCCTGGTATCGGGCGAGATCGGTGAAGATACCGCGGTGGAGGCGATGCGCAGCGGTGCCACCGACTACCTGTTGAAAAGCAACCTGACGCGGCTGGCGCCGGCGCTGCTGCGCGCCGTCGATGCCAATCTGATGCGCAAGGCGAGGGTACGCGCCGACCTGGAGCTGAACGCTTCCAAGCACCGCGTGCACGATCTGGCGCAGCATTTGCAGAACAGCATCGAGCTCGAGCGAACGGCGATCGCCCGCGAGATCCACGACGATGTCGGAGGCTCGTTGACGGCTGTCAAATTCGATCTGGCCTGGATGATCCGGCGCTGCGAATCGCCCGAACTCCGCGCGCGTGCCGAATCTGCGCTGGAGACTGTGATGTCGGCGCTCGAAGCCAGCCAGCGCATCATGCACAACCTTCGGCCGGCAATTCTGGAACAAGGCTTGGTGGCTGCGCTGCAGTGGATGGCTGGTCGCTTCGAGCGTCGCACCGGCGTGCCCTGCGTGTTGCGCACCCCGCCCAAGCTGCCAGTGTTGCCCGCTGGCGTGCCGCTGGTTGCCTACCGAACGGCCCAGGAGGCGCTGACCAACATCAGCAAACACGCACATGCCAGCAAGGTGCAGATCGATTTGGCCCTGGCGGGTGGCGTGTTGTCGTTGGAGATCAGCGACAACGGCAGCGGGCTCGACCAGAAGGACCTCGGCAAGGATCGCTCCTTCGGCATCCGCGGTCTGCACGAACGCGCACGTACCGTCGAGGGTTGGATCGATCTGAGCAGCGGCGCCAGCGGGACCACGCTTATCCTGTCGATTCCGATCGACGAGACGATGCAGCATGCGCCAGTTCCCGATCTCAGCATGTTGGGAAGCCACAACCTGGACCCGACCGGCTGGGGGGAGCACTGATGTCCAACGTGCACCACGTGGCCTGCAAAACCGGTAGGGAGTTGACATGATTCGAGTCCTGCTTTGTGACGACCACGCGTTGATCCGGCGCGGGATACGCGATACCTTGTCGGATGCGGCAGATATCGAGGTCGTCGGCGAAGCCGGTGACTACGGCGAGTTGCGCAGCCTGATGCGCAATGTGTCGTGCGATGTGTTGGTGCTCGACATCAATCTGCCTGGCCGCAGCGGTCTGGACGTGCTGCATGTGTTGAAGGAGGAAGGCAACGCGATGAAGGTGCTGGTGGTCTCGATGTATCCGGAGGACCAGTACGCGATCCGCGCCTTGCGTGCCGGGGCCTACGGTTACGTCAACAAGGGTGGTGATCCGGCGTTGATCGTCTCGGCGGTGCGGACCGTTTCGCAAGGTCGAAAATACGTGACGCCCGAAATTGCGCAGATGCTGGTTGAAAGTCTGACCACACCGGTCAACCAGGCGGCGCACGAGAAGTTGTCCGATCGTGAACTGCAGACGCTAGTGATGATCGCCTCCGGCAATCGGTTGTCCGATATTGCCGAGCAGTTGATGCTGAGCCCGAAGACGGTGAGTGTCTATCGCGCGCGGGTGCTCGAAAAGCTTTCCTTGACGAACAACTCCGAATTGACGGTTTATGCGATTCGGCATGGCTTGGTGGGGCAGGAGTGAGGCTTTGTTCATGTCGTCGGTATTGGTTCTGATCCGGGCACCGAGCGGGGGCGAGGACGCCGGGTGGCCGGCTGCCTCCATGTCCCCCGCCTGCGGCTCCTCCTTTACTTGCGGCAGCCGGCCACCCGGCGTCCTCACCCTGCGACAGGCATGAGACGGCGATGAGACGGCCAAGGATTGCGGCATTGCGATGAGCAAGGCATTTACACGCGAGAACGACGACGCGGCCGATGACGACGACGGTGTCGCCGACGCGCCGGCGGTGCCGGCGGGCAGCAAGAACTACGTGACGCCGGCAGGCTATGCGCGGCTGCGCGCCGAGTTGCTTGGGCTGCTCGATGACGAGCGGCCGAAGATCGTGGAGATCGTTTCCTGGGCTGCCAAGAACGGCGATCGCAGTGAAAACGGCGACTACCTCTATGGCAAGAAGCGGCTGCGCGAGATCGACAGGCGGATCCGATTTCTGACCAAGCGGCTCGACATCGCCGAGGTGGTCGACCCGTCGGCGCACCACGGCAACGACCAGGTCTTCTTCGGCGCGACGGTCGAATACGAGAACCAGACCGGCGTGCGCCGCACGGTCACCATCAAGGGCATCGACGAAGCCGACAGTTCGCAAGGCGAAGTCAGCTGGATCTCGCCGATCGCGCGTGCCTTGCTGAAGGCCAGGATCGGTGATGAGGTGGCGTTGCACACGCCGGGCGGGGTCGAGACAATCGAGGTGATCGACGTCCGGTACCCAGCCAAGTAGACCGTCTGGGCCAATCGGCCAAGCCTGCCCGAGACGTCGCCCTAAGGGGAATGGCACTTACTTTGTGGCCCAGGCATGCCCGTGTCGCTGAACCTGCCTGCGAGCGTGAGCCCTGGGCGTCTTGAGCCAAGGGTAGGGTTTGGGTCTTCG
>JBBRID010000434.1:0-3584 GCA_038221635.1 Burkholderiales bacterium | reverse complement strand
AGAACTCCTGCTGTCAAAAATCTTTCTCCTGCGAAATTTGCACGAGTCGATCTTTCCGAAAAGACTGGCGGTTCCTCGCGCGGCAATCCCAACAGACCCACCATTTCCAGGGTCCGGTTCTCGCCAAACCACGAGGGCAATGGAACTCACTCCACAGAAGTGATGATTCAGAAGGATCTTCGGACTGGTGAAATGAGCACTGGCGGCGGCGAACACAAAAGCACTGCATTCGGCTCAACATCCACGAAGAGGAATTCATGACCTTCTTTCCAAAGATTGCGCGTCTCAGCCCCATCCTGGCCGCTGTGGCTGCGGTATCCGGTGGCACTGCACTGTTGAGTGTCGCGGCACCCGCCGTGGCCAGCATCACCCGCATCGAAATCACCTCACGAGAAACGACCTTCGAAGGACGCACCTTCGGCAGCGTCGGTGCGTATGCAAAACTGCGTGGCAAAGCGTACGGGGAGGTCGATCCTTCGGACCCCAAAAATGCCGTCATGAACGACTTGCAACTCGCGCCGCGCAATGCCCGCGGCCGCGTCGAGTATGCGATGGACATCTACATCCTCAAGCCTTTGGACATGACCAAGGGCAATCGCAAACTCTTCATGGAAATCAACAACCGCGGCAGCAAGCTGTTCGGCGGTTTCAACGGATCGGGTGGTGGAAACAACCCGACGACGGCAGCAGATGCCGGCGACGCCTTCCTGATGAACCGGGGCTTCGCCATGGCCTGGGGCGGATGGGACGCACTGGCACCAGGCGGCGGCGAGCGCTTGACCCTCACGGCCCCGATCGCTCACAACGCCGACGGCTCGCCGATCACGGGCTCGTCCTATGAATACATCGTCGCCGACAACGCGACCACGCAAAGCTACGGGTTGGCCTATCCGGCGGCCACGTTGAATCAGCAGGCAGCCACCCTGACGGTGCGCGACCACCTGACGGATGCGCCGGTGGTGATCCCTGCCAGTGGCTGGGCCTACGCCAGCGACAAGACGATCCGGCTGCTGCCCCTTGGCACTTCGCTGCGCCAATCGGCCATCTACGAATTCACGTACACAGCCAAAGACCCTGTGGTTGCAGCCCTCGGATTCGCGGCCACCCGCGACTTCGTGAGCTTCCTGCGCAACGATCTGACCGACAGCGTGGGCAATGCGAATCCGTTGGCCGGCAACGTGACATCCACGTTGGCGTTCACGGTCTCGCAGCCGGCCCGGTTCGTCAACGACTTCATCTGGCTCGGCTTCAACCAGGACGAGATGGGTCGCAAGGTCTTCGACGGCATCGAAAACTGGATTGGCGCTGGCACCGGTGTGGCCGCCAACGTGCGGTTCGCTCAGACCGCGCGCACCGAGCGCAACCGGCAGAACCATCTTTACCCGGAGGCGTTCTTTCCATTCGCGTTCGACAAGCAGGCCGATCCGATCAGCGGCAAGGTCGACGGTCGAAACGTACGTTGTGCGTCTACGAACACCTGCCCGAAGATCCTGCACGTCAACAGCTCCAATGAATACTGGGTCAAGGCGGGCAGCTTGCTGCACACCTCCGCGATGGGCAGGGACTCGAAAGAGCCGAAGGACATGCGCTTCTACATGCTCTCAGGCATGGAGCACACGGTGTTCGGCTCGCCAGCGGACTCCGCAGGCATCTGCGCCCAGCCACGCAACGTGAACAACCCCAACCCTGCACTTCGTGGATTGTTCGTAGCGCTCGACCAGTGGGTAAGCCACGACATGAAGCCGCCCAAGAGTGAGGTGCCCAGCGCAGAGAAGGGGACAGCAGCGTTTGTCACTCCGACTGGCAACGGCATCGGTGTCGTCTCGGCCAAGGATCTGGGATGGCCGGCGATCCCAGGCGTTCTTTATGACGGCCTGGCCACCGCGCGCAACCAGCTCGACTGGGGTCCGAACTTCGATGCCTACGGTGTCATGACGGTGAACCCGCCACAGGCAACCGGATCGACGTACAAGCACTTTGTCTCCAAGGTCGACAAGGACGGCAATGAAGTCGCTGGCGTCCAGCTGCCGCCAGTGTCGGTGCCGCTGGCCACCTTGACAGGCTGGGGCCACCGAGCCACTGCATTTGGCGGCCCGGACGGGTGCGAAGCCTCCGGCCAGACGCTGAACTTTGCCGCCACCAAAGCGCAACGCGAAGCAGCCGGAGACCCCCGCAAGTCGATCGAGGAGCGCTACAAGTCCCATGCGAAGTACGTCTCCGAAGTCGCGCATGCCGCCAAGAAACTCGTGCAGGACCGTGTGCTGTTGCAATCCGATGCCGACCGCTACGTGATCGAAGCCGAGTCCAAAGCGGCGTTGTTCCCGCCAGCCAAGGTGAAGTGACTGGCGCCGGGGAATCCCCGTATCGACCGTGGATCGCTGTCCGCCCCGACGGGCCGTGACGCACCCAGCTGCCCGCACATTGATCTCTCTCAGATGAAACATTCGAGGAATAGAGCATGCCAACCATCGCAATGACACGAGAAATGGGATCCCTCGGCAAGGACGTCGCCGCCGGCGTCGCTGAACAGCTGGGGCTGCGGGTGATCTACCACGAAGTCGTCGACAGCTTGGCCGGTGAGTTGCACATCGATAGTAGCGCCGTAACTCGGCTGCTCGAGGGAACCGCGAGTGTGTCCGATCGCTGGAAGGTCGATGCCTCGGACATTGCCTTGTTCACCACGGAGCAGATCTTCGACCTCGCCCTGGCGGGCAATGCGGTCATTCGCGGCTGGGGCGCTACGTCGCTGTTGCGCCGGGTGCCGCATATTCCCTGCGTCAGGGTCAGCGCGCCGCTGCCGGTGCGCGTCAAGCATCTGATGGCGAGGCTGCAAACCAATGATCAGGATCGTGTCATGCGCGAAATTCAGCGCAGCGATGCCGCACATGCCGCTACCGTGCGCCGGCTCTTCCGGGACAACTACGAAGACCCGTGGCTCTATGACGTGACCCTCAACACCGAGCGCGATTCGGTGGATTTTTGCATCGAAGAGATCGTCACCATGGTCAGGCATGCCAACTTTGCCGAGACTGCCGAATCGCGCAAGCTGTTGCAAGACATGGCGACAACGGCCCATGTGCGCGCAGCACTACGGCGCGCGTCTTCGACTGCAAAGGTCAACATCACCGTCAACGTCAGCGACAACAGGCTGACGCTCGAGGGGATCGTTGACAGCAAGCGGCAGCGCGACGATGTTGAAGCCGTCGCTTCGCGCGTGGCAGGCGTGGCAAGGGTCGAGAATCATTTGAAGCAGATGACAAACACGCACCACCGGTCCGCTGGGCCGAGCTGCTGAGACCGTCCGAGACGTGCGCCAGCGACGTGGATGAGCGGAAATCCGTTCAGGATCATGTCCGCAGGATTCACGTCGTAAAGGCGAGCTGAATCCCAGGCCGCGTTCAGCTGGTTGCCGTGTGTGTCCCGCCCGCAGCTGCGTCCGGTGGCCTGCCGATGAGTGGCTGAAAATGGGCGCATTTCGGGTGCTGTTGCAGGAGCGACTGCGAGACAATCCTGGCATCCACCGCCAGGAACAGCCAGCCTTCGCCGGTGTGGATGTAGGTGATGTCGCCTGCCCAGACCTTGTC
>JBBRID010000433.1:0-3595 GCA_038221635.1 Burkholderiales bacterium | reverse complement strand
GCCTCGTGGCGCATCGGCGGCACCGGGTAGTCGAGCCAGTGGTCCATTCCAGCAACCTCTTTCACGCGCTGACCGGCACGATGTTGGCGCCGCGCTCGATGGCGAACTCGGCATCCACCATGCGGTGCGAATGGTTGAGGTCACTCCGGGCAATCAAACACCGATACCTCTGGTGCAACGCTCGTCTTCGGATGACTCGTCCAATCCGCCGGAGATCGTCTGGCGTTCAATGCAAGTCGCTGCGCCGCACCAGCGGATTGCTGAATTCGCGGCCGACGACGGCGCGGGCGTACAGGTAGTTGTTGCGAGCACGCTCGCTCAGGCGGTCGAGGTAGACAAGGCCGCTGGCGTCGCACGGGAAAGCCAGGCCACGCCCTTCGGCGAAAAGCGAATCGAAGCGAAGTTCGTAGTCTGCCGGTGGGGGAGCTG
This sequence comes from Burkholderiales bacterium, assembly GCA_038221635.1. GTDB lineage: Bacteria > Pseudomonadota > Gammaproteobacteria > Burkholderiales > Burkholderiaceae_C > Ideonella_A. Next base: position 3,166 of record JBBRID010000433.1, on the reverse strand, counting down.
CGGCTGAAGCTGAGGTGGGCATGATGGCGCCTTCTTGCGAGATCGGTTGTCGATACTGGCCTGAAGATTGGTGGAAGCCGGATCAAACCGCCTCACATTGCCAACCAACCTCCATGCCTTGTTTATCGACGCAAACGGCCGCTGCCTTAGTGCCGATCACCGTGCCAATTCGTGTCCAATTTCACCCATTGCTCGACGAATGGCGACTCAATCGGTTCTGCTGGTCTGTGTTGACCTCAGGCGCCGTGCCAGATCACTGGGCGTCGCGACGCTTCCCATTGCTCGTAGTTGGCGGCGTACAAATCTTCGATGCGGTTGCGCTTGATCTTGAAGGTCGGCGTGATCACGCCATTCTCGACTGTCCATGGCTCGCTGACGACCACCAGGCAAATCAGGCGCTCGTGCGGGTCGAGTCTGGCGTTGATGTTTTGCACGTGCTCGGCGAGTGATTTGTCGAGTTCGGCCTTCACGCTCGGGTCGGCAGCGCGTTTCATCGTCTCGGCATCCAGCATCGCGATGCCCAGTGGCTGGCCGAGGTTGGCGCCGGCAACGACACAGGCCTCGATCGCTTCGTGCACGCCGAGCTTTTCTTCGATCGGTGCCGGCGAGACATATTTGCCCTTGCTTGTCTTGAACAAGTCCTTGACCCGGCCAGTGATACGCAGCAGGCCCTCGGAATCGATGCTCCCCTTGTCGCCGGTGCGCAGCCAGCCGTCAGCGGAGAATGTCTCCTTGGTCTTCTCCGGCTCCTTGTAGTAGCCGAGCATCAGCGCAGGGCTGCGCATCTGCACCTCGCCGGATTCGGGATCGATGCGGGTCTCGACGCCATCATATTGTGGGCCGACCGTGCCCTCCTGGTTCTTGCCCACCAAGGTCAAATGCGACACCGCCAGGTTCTCGGTCATGCCGTAGCCTTCGTTGATTGGCAGGCCGAGCCGGCGATACCAGGCCAGCAGTGCCACCGGCATCGGCGCCGCTCCCCCGGCGGCGAATCGGCATTGATCGAGGCCCAACGCATTCAGCAGCTTGCGGCGAATCAGCCCGCTCACGACCGGGATCGACAACAACAGATTCAGTTTTCCCGGTGGCAGCTTGTGGTGTACGCCTTGCTGAAATTTGACCCACAGCCGCGGCACCGAGAAAAAGATCGTCGGGCGCGCGCGCTGCAGATCGGCCGCAAAGGTGTCGAGCGATTCGGCAAAGAATACATGGAAGCCAGTCTGCAACCAGCCGTGTTCCACCAGCACGCGTTCGACCACGTGGGCCAGCGGCAGGTACGACAACATGCGGTCATTCGACGTCATGCTGGTGCGCTTGATGCCAGCGTCGATTGCCCACGCAAAGGTGCCGAAGCTGTGCATCACGCCTTTTGGCATGCCGGTGGTGCCCGAGGTGTAGATCAGCGTGGCCAGTTCGTCGGCATGGCGCGTGATCTCGCCCGACATCGGCTCGTTGGCCTTGCAGATGGTGTCCCACCCCGGATAGCTGTTGATCGCATCGGCTGGCGACAGGGGATAGCTGAAACACGGCAGGTCGGCGGGCACGCCAGGTTTCATGCTTTTCCAGTCGTCGAGCTTGCCGACGAAACAGGCTTTCGCCTCGCTGTGCGCGAGGATCTGGCCAACCGTTTCAGCGGCGAGTGTCGGATACAGCGGAACCGACACGTGCCCGGCCATCCAGATCGCCAGGTCGCTCAGCAACCACCAGCAACAGTTCTTCGACAGGATCGCGACCTTGGATCCAGGCTCCCAGCCTTGCGCTGCGAGGTGGCTGGCCATGCGTCGCACCTGCTCGCCCACTTGAGCCCAAGTCATGTCCATCACCGCACCGCCACCCATCGGCTGTGTCAGGCAGACGGCGTCGGGCGCGGTTCGCTCCCAGTGGTACAGACGCTGGAGTGCCAGAAGCTTGGGATCGAGTGTGGCCATGGATGGTCCTTGAGTGGGCTGACAATGCGGGAACCCTGGTTCGCCGTCATCGAATCGGTCGAAACTTGTCGCGGATAGCGAAGCAACCGAAGGTAACCGCAAAACAACCTGCAAACTAGGGGGGTTCCCCGCAGAGGATTCGACGATGACCACAGTGGTATTCCGCGGCCAACGGATCGAACCGGATGTTTTCGAACAGCGCGTGCAGCGCTCGGTCGGCGCGTTGCGGATGCTTGGCTTGCGCGACGGCGATGTATTGGCCTTGATGTTGCACAACGGCCCGGAGCTGCTCGAGCTGATGCTGGCCGCCCGAGCGATCGGGGCCTACTGGTGCCCGATCAACTGGCATTTCAAGATCGACGAATTGCGCCACATCCTCGCCGACAGTGGTGCCCACTTGCTGGTCGTCGACGCTGGCCTCTGGCCTGGCTTGGCCGAGGTTGCTGCGCCGCCCTTGCAAGTGGTGCTGGCCGGCGAAGCTGGCGAAGCCGGGCTGGACCCGGAAAGGCTTCGATGGCGACTGTTGCGTGATGCCGCCACGCCCGATGCCGGTGCGACGTCGCAGCCGCGTAGCGCGATGTTTTACACCTCCGGAACAACTGGGCGACCGAAGGGAATCCGTCGCCAACCGGCCACCGCCGAACAGGCGGCCCGCGGCGCCGACCGTTTGCAGCGGGTGATCGGCTGCGAGCCTGGCATGCGGGCCTTGCTCAGCGCGCCGATGTATCACAGTGCGCCCAACTCGTTTGCGATGTCGGTGGCCCAGCATGGGGGCTTGCTAATACTCGAAGAGCGCTTCGATGCCGAGGCCACGCTGGCATTGATCGAGCAGTACTCGATCAGCCATTCCTACCTCGTGCCGACGATGTATGTGCGGCTGCTGCGTCTGCCGCAGGAAATCCGGCAGCGCAATGACCTGAGCTCGCTGCGCTTCATCAGTTCGACCGGCTCGCCGTGCCCGCCGGCCGTCAAGCAGGCGATGATCGAATGGTGGGGCCCGGTGATCCACGAGGCCTACGGCTCCAGCGAACTCAGCTACATGACAGTGTTGACCAGCGAGCAGGCCCTGCGCAAGCCCGGCTCGGCCGGGCTGCCGTTGCCGGGTGTCGATTTGCGCATCCTCGATGACGATGGCAAGCCGAAGCCAAACGGCGAGGCCGGCACGATCTACGTGAAGCCCGATCAACTCGCCGATTTCAGCTATAACCATGGCGATTCGGCGCGGCGTGCGATGGAAC
>JBBRID010000432.1:0-3595 GCA_038221635.1 Burkholderiales bacterium | reverse complement strand
GTCGAGCCGTGGAGGATATTCTTACCTCCGGAAATGCCGTTGTGTGGGCATTCAGCAGCCGTGCCTCTGGCGCCGAAGACCGGCGCAAGCAGATGTCAGATCACGTCGCCCGAATTGGCATCGAAAAGCTGTAACGAGTTCGATGAAACGCGGTCGCGGAACCCCTTTCGGGCAAACAGCTTGCTCTGTGCCTCAGCCGGCAGGTCAGTGATGTTGAGAATATTCTTGGCCAGCAGCACATCGACCAGATCCTCGAGCACGCGGACGAAGCCTGCATCGAGCTGTGTGAAATGGTCGCCGTCATCAATCGATCCGAGAAACTCTCGCAGGTCCGGATCCCGGTCGTCGACGAATTCGCCGGCTTCAACGATTGCATTGCGATGCAGGCTTTCGATCTGGCCTAGGGCATTGCGGGTGACGTAGGGCATGGCGGATGCTGTCGATACGGGTTCGGTGCGGCCGACTATAAGCGGCAATGCCGGTTGCTCGAGCATGAAGAAGGCCGGTGCAAACCGGCCTTTTCAACCGGGTCGAGGCGTGCGGGCCTCGACCTGTGTTCGGCTATTGGAGCCCGGCGATATAGTCTGCCAGCGCCTTGATTTCGCGGTCGTTCAATTTGGCCGCAACGTCGGTCATCACTGCATTGTTTTGCCGAATGCCGTCACGGAATGCGGTCAACTGCCCCGCCGTATAGTCGGCGTGCTGGCCGGCCAGACGCGGGTACTGAGCCGGAATACCGGCGCCGCTCGGGTTGTGGCAGCCGGAGCAGGCCGGAATGCTTCGGTCGGCGATACCGCCGCGATAGATCTTCTGCCCCAGGCTGACCAATTCCTTTTCTTTGGCGAAACCGGGCTTGGCCTGCTTGGAGGCATAGAAGGCAGAGACGTTTTTCATGTCTTCTTCGCTCAACGTGCTGGCGAAACCTTTCATGATGGCGTTGTTGCGCTTCCCGCTTTTGTATTCGGTCAGTTGCTTGGTCAGGTAAGTCGGATGCTGACCCTGCAGAATCGGGTTGGCCGGACTACCGCGAGAACCATCGGCCGAGTGGCAAGCTGCGCAAACCGTGGTCGACGTTGCCTGCCCCTTCGCGAGATCGGGTTTGAAGGCTGCCGCGTGCGGCTCGGCGGCCGCTGCCATCGACACACCACCCGCCAACGCGGAGACGGCGAGGGTCAGGCGGATGGCGCGGATGAAGCGCGGGCGATTGGAAGACTTCATGAAAATGGCCGGTTGAGTCACGGGAGCAATCAGGCAAACCCCGGGATTTTACAATGTCCCCAAGCCGTGGATCTTCATGGTGCTGCGCACGCGGGCTGCCGTGGTGTCGGACAACGAATGCAACCACGAATTCCCATGAAAAAAGCGACCCCGGCAATGGCCAATATCGGTACGAAGTCAAAAGACAGTTCAACAACGGTCGACGCACCCGAAAAAGTGGCGCTGGGCTGGACCCATACGGCCCGCTTCCTGACCACGGCGAGCCAGCTCGACCAGTTGCCGATCACCGAACTGCCCGAAATCGCCTTTGTCGGCCGATCGAATGCGGGCAAGAGCACGGCGATCAATACGCTGACCCAACAAGGCAGATTGGCGTTTGCATCGAAGACGCCCGGCCGAACCCAGCACATCAACTTGTTCGAGCTGGGGCCCAAGAATGAGCCGAATGCGCTGTTCGCCGACCTGCCCGGCTATGGCTATGCGGCGGTGGCCCGTGGCGCCAAGCTGCGCTGGCAGCAGGTGATGGCTGATTACCTCTCGGTGCGGCGAAGTTTGAGCGCGGTGGTGTTGATGGTCGATTCCCGTCACGGCTTTACCGATCTCGATCATCAACTGCTCGATTTCGTGGCCCCGCGGCTTGCCAACGGCGCGGTCAAGTTGCTGGTGTTGTTGACCAAGTCCGACAAGCTCAATCAGCAGGAGGCCAAGCGCGCATTCGTCGCGGCACAGGATTTCCTGGCCGATTTTGCGACCGAACAGGCTGACATCTCGGTGACGCTGTTTTCGGCGTTGAAGAAGAAGGGTGTCGGCGACGCTGCGATGACCTTGCATGCCTGGGTCACCGCCATGCCGCAGGCAGCCGAGCAACCTGCGGAACCCTTGTGATCGAAGCCTTCGATGTCGATCTGCCTCATGGCATCCGTCTGAATTGTCGTGCCGCTGGTCCGGCGACGGCGCCACTGTTGGTCTTGCTGCACGGGTTTCCCGAGGCTGCGTTCGTCTGGGACGATGTGGTCAACCGCCTGGCCGATCGCTTTCGATGTGTCGCGCCCAATCTGCGCGGCTACGGGGCTTCGTCAGCACCCGCTCAGGCTGAGGCCTATCGGCCCAAACATCTGGTACACGATGTGGAAGCCTTGATTGCCGTACTGGGGGGCCCGGCGCGCGCGGTCGTCGCCCACGATTGGGGTGGCGCGGTGGCCTGGAATCTGGCGGCCCAGCGCCCGCAATGTCTACAGCGGCTGGTTATCCTCAATGCCCCGCATCCTGCGACATTTTTGCGCGAGCTGCAACGCAATCCAGCGCAGCAGGCTGCCAGTGCTTACATGAATTTCCTGGTGCGTCCCGATGCGGCGCGCCTGCTGGTCGAGAATGACTTTGCTCGCCTTTGGCGCTTCTTCGAGTCGCCCGACAGTCCGGGCACGTTGCCACAGTGGCTTGACGAGCCGATGAGGGAACGCTTGCGCGAGGTCTGGCGGCGCGGCCTTGAAGGTCCGTTGAACTACTATCGGGCCTCGCCTTTGCGACCGCCCACGGCTCAGGATCAATCGGTGATGGGGCTGCAACTGCCCGCGGCGATGATCAGCGTGCGCGTGCCGACGCTGGTCATTTGGGGCGAGGCCGACCGGGCGTTGCTGCCCTGTCTGCTCGACGGGCTGGATGGCTACGTGCCGGAATTGACGATCGAGCGATTGCCCGGCGCCAACCATTGGCTCGTCCACGCACAGCCGGATCATCTGGCGGATTCGATCGCCGCCTACGCCACCGACTGATCGAGCGATCAACCGCGATCGAGAAAAAAAAGGGCCGCACGAATGCGGCCCTTTCTGCTGCTTTCGGGTTCAACACGGCGGTAGATGCCGTGTCGAAGCGGACATTACATGTCCATGCCGCCCATTCCACCCATTCCACCCATGCCGCCCATGCCACCACCCATGCCGCCGCCGGCCTCGTCCTTCGGCGATTCTGCGACCATGCACTCGGTCGTCAGCATCAGCGAAGCAACCGAAGCTGCGTTCTGCAGCGCGGTGCGGGTCACCTTGGTCGGGTCGAGAATGCCCATCTCGATCATGTCGCCATAGCTGTCGTTGGCTGCGTTGTAGCCGTAGTTGCCTTTGCCGGCCAACACTGCATTGACGACGACGCTGGCTTCACCACCGGCGTTCTGCACGATGATGCGGATCGGCTCTTCCACCGCGCGCAGGATCAGCTTGATGCCGGCGTCTTGATCGGGGTTGTCGCCCTTGATCTTGCCAGCGGCCTGCTTGGCACGCAGCAGTGCGACTCCACCACCAGCGACGATGCCTTCTTCGACTGCAGCGCGGGTTGCGTGCAGTGCGTCTTCGACACGTGCCTTCTTCTCTTTCATCTCGACTTC
>JBBRID010000431.1:0-3598 GCA_038221635.1 Burkholderiales bacterium | reverse complement strand
CGGCAACGCGTTCATTCTGAAGCCCAGCGAGCGTGATCCTTCGGCGAGCCTGTTGATGGCCGAATTGCTGAAACAGGCCGGACTTCCGGATGGCGTGTTCAACGTCGTGCAGGGCGACAAGGTGGCGGTCGACGCCTTGCTGAAGCACCCCGACGTCAAGGCCTTGAGTTTTGTCGGGTCGACGCCGATCGCCCAGTACATCTATGAAACCGGTGCTCATCACGGCAAACGTGTGCAGGCGCTGGGTGGCGCCAAGAACCACATGGTGGTGATGCCCGACGCCGATCTCGAGCAGGCGGTCGACGCTCTGATCGGCGCCGGCTACGGCTCGGCCGGCGAACGTTGCATGGCGATCAGTGTCGCCGTGCTGGTGGGCGACGTCGGCGACCGGATCGTGCCGCTGATCGCAGCGCGCGCAAAGACCCTGAAAGTGAAGAACGGCATGGAACTCGACGCCGAAATGGGGCCGATCGTGACCCGCCAGGCCCTCGATCGAATCGAAGGCTACATCGCCAAAGGCGTCGATGAAGGTGCGACGCTGGTCGTCGATGGCCGGATCGATCCGACCTCTGGCGAGGCATTCAAGGTGCCGGGGCATGAGGGCGGCTTCTTCACCGGCGGTAGCTTGTTTGATCACGTCACGCCGTCGATGAGCATCTACCGGGACGAGATCTTCGGACCGGTGCTGGCGTGTGTGCGCGTGCCCGATTTCGCCGCCGCACTCGATCTTGTCAATGCCAACGAGTACGGCAATGGCGTCGCCTGCTTTACCAGCGACGGCAACGTGGCACGTGAGTTTTCGCGTCGGGTGCAGGTCGGTATGGTCGGTATCAACGTACCAATTCCGGTCCCGATGGCCTGGCATGGCTTCGGCGGCTGGAAGAAAAGCCTGTTCGGTGACATGCACGCCTATGGTGAAGAGGGCGTGCGCTTCTACACCAAGCAAAAAAGCGTCATGCAGCGCTGGCCGGCCAGCATCGCCAAGGGTGCGGAATTCGTGATGCCCACTGCCCGGTGAGTTGACGCGACGCAGGCCGTTGCAAACGTACAACACAGCAGCTCGGCGATTGCAAATCGTCACAGAAGTGCCGTGGTTAGTTGACGACACTCTACAAAAGGGCTCGGTTCAGCCGAAATCCGCTCAAGGGAACGCGCTGAAGCGGTCCCGCCTTGTTGAGGAGTCGGTTATGTGGTTCTCCGGTTGGGTCTGGTTCAAGGGCGAGCGCGGCGCACGTCAGCGACCAATCGATGACCGCGCCGACATGGGCGTCGAGATCGGTCTCGACGCGAGCCTCGATTCGATGTTGCCACCGCTGCTGGGTTTTGCCGCTCAATGCGCAACCACAGCCTCCGCGGTGGCCGCCGTGATGCCGCTGGGAACCGACCAGCGTTCCCGTCACCTGCCAGGCTGACCTTGGGGTCGCCCTAAGCCATTTCGATGGTCGCCGGTGCCGCTGCGCGCAGCCAAAGGGTGATGTCGTCCGGTGCCAACGGCCGGCTGTAGAGGTAGCCCTGGCCCTTGTCGCAACCCAGATCGCGCACGATCCTGGCTTGTTCCTCGTCCTCGACCCCTTCAGCCACGGTGGCCATCCCCAAGCTTCTGGCGACCCTGACGGTGGCATCGATCAGCACGCGATGGTGCGGGCTGGTGGCGGCCAGGCTGACGAATGAGCGGTCGACCTTGACGGTGTCGACCGGCAGCAGATGCAAGCTTGCCAATGACGAATAGCCGGTGCCGAAGTCGTCGAGTGCCAGCGTCAGACCGAGTGCCTTCAGCTCGTGCAGGCGGCGTTGCACCAGCTCGTCCTGAGCGGCCAAGCTCTCGGTCACTTCCAGTTGAAGGCAGGCTGCGTCCATCCGGTTTCGCGACAGGATCTGCCCAACCGCGGCGACGAAGCCGCCCTCGAGCAACTGGGCTCGTGACAGGTTGACGGCCATCGTTCGGGGAGCGTCCGGGCCGAGCTCTGTGCGCCATTCGCCGAACTGCCGGCATGCCGCGTTGAGAACGAATTGGCCGATCGAGGCAATCAGGCCGCTCGACTCGGCGATGCCGATGAATTCGAGCGGCGGCACGATCCCCAGTGTCGGATGCCGCCAGCGCACCAGGGCTTCGACGCCAGCCGACGCGGGGCGGACGGCGCCAGACTGCAGCGCGACCACCGGCTGATACACCAGGAACAACTGACCGGCGGCCAGCGCGTGGTGCAGGTCGACCTCGAGCGTGCCCTGACGCGCGGCACGCATTTGCATCGCGGGCTCGAAGACCGTCAACTGCGCGCCACCGGCCACCTTGGCCTGCAGCATTGCCAGGTGGGCGGCGTGCAGTGCGGCGTCTGCCGAGCCATCGAACTCGGCACAGTGCAGCAGACCGATACTAACGCTGCTGTGCAGGCGGCGGCCGTCAACCGTGTACGCGTGGTACAGCGCTTCGATCAGCTGCCGCGCCATCGCCTCGGCGTCGATGCAATCGACATCTCCTTCCACCAGCACCACGAATTCGTCGCTCCCCATGCGAGCCGGCATGCTCCCGATCGAGTTAGCGGCCGCCGGCATTCGCAAGCTGCCGCGCAATCGGTCGGCGATTTGCACCAGCAGTTTGTCGCCGATCATCGTGCCGTCCGCATCGTTGATGCGACCGAAGCGGTCGCAATCGAGATACAGGATCGCGAATCTGCTGCGCGGGTCGGCGCCCGCTCGGTCGATCGCCTGTTGCAGTCGCTCGCGTATCGCCGCTCGATTGGGCAAGCGAGTCAGCGCATCGATTCGCGATTCGGCCGCTAGGTACATCTGGATGTCCCGCTGCTCCCGCCGAACTTGCTCAGTGGCATCGAGCAGGACGCAGATCAGACGGTCTGCTGCGATCTTCAGCACGCTGATCGACAGGATCTGCTGCGCTGCCGACGGCCGCCGCACCGGTGGCGCTACTCGCAGCGACTCGCAAACCGTTCCACTTGCCGCGCCGAAGGCGTCCGCCAACCCACGCAACTGAGGCGCCACTCCTTCAAGCACCGTGTAAAGGTTGTCGAGGTTGCCTTCGCTGGCGAGCGGCATCAGCAACTGAGCCGACATCGAATTGAGCATCTCGATCTCGCCGGCGCAATTCATCTGCACCAGCCCGATCGGCGCCTGGTAGAGAAATTGAATTAACGCCTCGGAAGCGTCTGGGGGATTCGAACTCATGTCGACAGGCGCCGCCGGGCAGGTGTCGGCGACCGTCGAGGGGAGGTCACAGTGGTGATCGTTGCTCATGGCGTGGAGAAAACAAGTGCCTGCTGACTACAGTTCAGGTTCGATGGACAAGTATCTGGCGCATCGCGAAAGTGGGTGATGCCAGCATCCGCAGCCGTACCTTGACCGGGCGCATGCGCAGGGTCAGTACATAGGAAATGATTTCATCCAGCGGCTCGCCGGTCGCGAGTGCATCTTCGAAGCGCTGGGCCACCATGAAATTGTTCATGCATGGGGCCACCAGCGTGAACAGCGGCTGGCCCAGCACGCGCTGCGGCTGCAAGCCAGCGGCACGCGACTCGAACAGGTTGTACTGGCGCACCATCGTCTGCTCGTCGAAGCCGATCACGCCGAAATCGAGCTGATCCAG
>JBBRID010000430.1:0-3606 GCA_038221635.1 Burkholderiales bacterium | reverse complement strand
GTCTTCCGGGATTTCCATCTTCTCGGCCAGCGTCGGTGCGTCTGGCTCGAAGCCGAACTCCTGCAGGTGCTGTCGGCTAAGCCGGTTCATCTTGTTGATCGTCTCGATCATGTGAACCGGGATGCGAATGGTGCGCGCCTGGTCAGCGATCGAGCGGGTGATGGCCTGACGGATCCACCAGGTTGCATAGGTCGAGAATTTGTAGCCGCGGCGGTATTCGAACTTGTCGACCGCCTTCATCAGACCGATGTTGCCTTCCTGGATCAGGTCGAGGAACTGCAGCCCGCGGTTGGTGTACTTTTTGGCGATCGAGATCACGAGGCGCAGGTTGGCTTCGATCATCTCTTTTTTGGCGTCTCGCGAGGCCTTTTCGCCCTCATTCATGCGCTTGTTGATTGCCTTCAGATCAGCCAAGGGCACGACCGCGCGGGCTTGCTGGTCCGCCAACTTCTTCTGCAGCTCCTGAACCGGTGGCAGGTTGCGCTCGAGCACGATGCTGTAAGGCTTGCCAGAAGCGGCTTCCTTGTCCGCCCACTTCAGGTTCAGCGTATTCGGCGGGAAATTCTTGATGAAATATTCTTGCGGCATGCCGCATTTGTCGACAAGAATCTTGCGCAACTCGCGTTCGTAACGTCGCACGTCGTCGACCTGCGAGCGCAGAATGGCACACAGTTTTTCGATTGTCTTGACGGTGAAGCGGATCGTCATCAACTCGCTGCTGATGGCCTGCTGAGCCCGTTCGTAGGTCGCCGACTGGTAGCCTTCCTTCTCGAAGGCCTTGCGCATCTTGTCGAAGTTGGTGCGCAGGTTGGTGAACTTGCCGAGCGCGGCGGTTTTCAGTTCTTCGAGCTTTTTGGTCAGCGCCTTGCTGCCGCCGTTGCCGTCGTCGTCGTCGTCCTCGTCAAAAAAGTCGACATCCTCTTCGGCCACGTAGTCGTCGGCCTCGTCTTCGGAGACGAAGTCGTCAACCACTTCGGAAATCGCCATCTGGCCGCCTTCGATGCGCTCGGCGTAGGTCAGGATCTCGGCGATCGTTGTCGGCGAGGCGCTGATCGCCAGCATCATGGCCTGCAGACCACCTTCGATACGCTTGGCAATCTCGATCTCGCCCTCTCGGGTCAGCAGTTCGACGGTGCCCATTTCGCGCATGTACATGCGAACCGGGTCGGTGGTGCGGCCGAACTCGCTGTCGACCGTGCTCAGGGCAGCTTCGGCCGCTTCTTCGGCTTCTTCTTCCGTGGCAGTGGTGGCGCCGCCGCCCGCCACCAGCAGGGTGGCGGCATCGGGGGCTTGCTCGTAGACCGCAATGCCCATGTCGTTGAGCATCGAGACAATGGCCTCGAGAATTTCGGCGTCAACCAGTTTTTCAGGCAGGTGGTCGTTGATCTCCTGGTGTGTCAGAAACCCACGGGTCTTGCCCATCTTGATCAGGGTCTTCAGTTCCTGACGCCGCTTGGCCACCTCTTCTTCTGTCAGCGCGGTCTCGTCCAGACCGAATTCGCGCATCAGCGCGCGCTCCTTCGCCCGCGACACCTTCATGCGCAGCGGCTTGACCTTCACCTTGGTTTCGTCGGCGGTATCGGTCTGCTCGACTTCAGGTTCGGTCTCCAGATCAGATTCAACGTCGCTGAAATCCTCTTCCGGGTCGGCATGGTCGTTCGCCTTGGCGGCCGTCTTGCCCGCTGGACCACGCTTGCCCTTTGCGGCGTCGGCGGTCTTGCCTGCCGGCTTGGCAGACGCTTTGGCCGGTGCTTTTGCGGCCGCTTTCAACGCCGGCTTGGTCGCCGGCTTTGCGACAACGGCCTTGGCGGCCGGCTTGGTGTCCTTTGCCTTGCGGGCCGAAAGCTTGGTTTCGTCGGCGGGCGCTTGAGCGAGGGATTGGTGGGCGCTTTTCTTCGCGGTCATGCGATTCCTTGGATGGTGCTGTAGGCAGAGATGCAGCCGGTCCCGACATCTACGGGACGCGCAACGACTTTTCGCCGGCCGGTTTGGGCAGGCGAAAATATGCCGTTGCAGGGCGGGCAAGCAGGCGTCGACCGTTCTGGCCTGAGAGTCCTTGCGGGTAAGCGGTGGCCTTGGAGGGGACCCTGTTTCAAAGGGTGGCCGGGGCCCGGAGGTACTCTCGTCACTCTTGCTGCTATGTTGCCGCGCGTAGCGAACCGAGCATTATGCTCGATATTGGCCTGTTGGCCAAAAATTCAAGCATCGTGGGTCGCAGTCAAGGGTACAGCGGCTGATCCTGTGCCAACCCGGTCATTGACTTCAACAATGCGTCGCGTTGCCGGGTCACTTCGCGCCACTCGTGCAGCGCCGACGCGTCAGTCGCCGCGCGGGCGATCAATTCGGTCTGGCGGAGCGACAGCCGCTCGATCCACATCCTGTCCAACACCCGACGCAGATCGGCAAACTGCATGTCGTCCTGCAGCGCAGCCACCGGCACCTCGGCCGCATCGGGGAGGGGTGGATCGGCGGCGGTTTGCGCCTGCTTCAACTCGGCCCAGCTCATCGCGCCGTGATCGGCAAGCTGGCGTTCAAGCCAGCTGAAGACCGTGCCATGTGGTGCCGCAAGGCCGTGCAGCAATTCGTGATCGTCCTGCGACAGCTGTTCCCACCAGGCGCTGTGCAGCAGCAGCATGCGCAGCGCTTGATCCGCCGGACTGCTCGGCGCTCGGCGCGCCGCAGCCCTGCGCAGTTTGCCGGGGCTGCCCATGCCACGCGGCAGACCGTCGAGCGATGGGCGCGACGCCGCTGCGCCCTTGGCAGTCTGATCGATTGGGCGGCCAGATCGAAAGCCGCCCGGTTGCCCGCGCCAGAGTTCAGCCAGTTCGGCCGCCTCGAGCCCGCCCATGCTGGCGATCTCGCGCAGCAACTGGCGTTGCAAGGAGCCGTCGGGAAGCGCCGTCCACAGTGGGCGAGCCATCGCGACGAAGCGCGCCTTTCCTTCTGCCTGGCTCAAATCGCATCCGCTGCGGGCCTCGTCGATCAGTTGACGCGACAACGGGGTTGCCTGTTCGATGCAGCGCTCGAAGGCCTCCGCGCCGCGCTCCCGCACGAACGAGTCGGGATCGTGTTCGGCCGGCAGGAACAGGAACCGGACGCTGCGGGTATCGCTGGCATGAGGAAGCGACGCTTCCAGGGCTCGTCCGGCAGCGCGTCGGCCGGCCGCGTCGCCGTCGAAGCTGAAAACGACGGAGTCGGTAAATCGGAACAGCTTTTGCACGTGTTCTGCCGTGCATGCCGTGCCCAAGGTTGCCACGACATTCGCATATCCCGATTGCGCCAGCGCGACGACGTCCATATACCCTTCGACCACCAGCGCAAAACCACGCTGTCGCATCGCCGTTCGTGCTTCATACAATCCGTAAAGCTCTCGACCTTTGATGAAGACCGGTGTTTCGGGTGAATTCAGATATTTCGGCTCGCCTTGAGCGAGAACCCTGCCTCCGAATCCGATCACCTCACCCTGCACCGACCGAATCGGAAACATGATTCGGTCCCGGAAACGATCGTATCTTTTGCGTTCTGTTTCGTCCCCATTGTCAGACTCGGACGCGATGACCATGCCGCTTTCTTCGAGCAGCGGATCATCATAACTTGGGAAAACCC
>JBBRID010000429.1:0-3607 GCA_038221635.1 Burkholderiales bacterium | reverse complement strand
GCTCCCCAAGCCCGACAGGCTCCTAGGCTCCTTGAATCAGCCGTCCGAAAACAGCTGTACATAACGAATGCCGCACCCTGTCCATCAAGGCGAGTGACCAACGCGAACGGCGCTGCGCTGGGCCAGGCTGTCGATGATCGGGCACTCGGGGCGGTCATCGCCGTGGCAGCAGTGCACAAGGTGTTCGAGACTCGCCTTCATTGCCTGCAATTCCTGAAGCTTTTGCTCCAGTTCTTGCAGATGGGCCTGCGCGAACGCCTTGACCTGGCGGCTCGGCCGCTTGCGGTCCTGCCACAGCGCCAGCAGCTCGCGGATCTGCTCGATCGAGAAACCGAGGTCACGCGCCCGGCGTATGAAACGAAGGGTGTGCAAGTCGTTGCCGGCATATTGCCGATAGCCGGCCTCGGTTCGATGGGCCGGCGTAAAGAGGTCGACACTTTCGTAGTGCCGGATCATCTTGGCCGATACGCCGGTGGCCTTGGCGGCTTCGCCGATGTTGATGGTGGTCATGACCATTCTCCTCAGGCAGTTTGCGCTAACGTGCCCGTCGGCAGCGTGTCGCCGGCCGGCGCAGATTGCGCCACGCCATGCCAGCGCCTCAACAGCAGCGCATTCGCCACCACGCTGACACTGCTGAAGGCCATCGCCGCGCCGGCGATCACCGGATTCAGGTAGCCGAGCGCCGCCAGCGGGATGCCGACGATGTTGTAGGCGAAGGCCCAGAACAGCCCGCGCTTGATCGTCGACCAGGTGTGTTGCGACACGTCGATGGCATCGGCTACCAGCCGCGGATCGCCACGCATCAGCGTGATGCCGGCGGTTTCCATCGCCACGTCGGATCCGGTCGACATCGCAATGCCGACATCGGCGGCCGCCAAGGCCGGCGCATCGTTGATGCCGTCACCGACCATCGCGACCCGCACCCCACCGGCGCGCAGTTGCCCGATCACGTCGGCCTTGCCGCCCGGCAGGATCTCGGCAAACACGTCATCGATGCCGATGGCCGCGGCGACGGCTGCCGCGCTGCCGTGGTTGTCGCCGGTCAGCATCACGGTCTTGATGCCCATCTGCCGAAGGCGGGCCACCGCGTCGCGGGCAGAAGGCTTGATCGAATCACCAAAGGCAAGCAGACCCAGCAGTTGCGGGCTTTCGCCCTGCTGGCCGATCAGCCAGGAGATGGAGCGGCCCTGGGCTTGCAGGCGGGCGGCGTTGCCCGCGAGGTCGCCGGCGTCGAGACCCGTTTCTTGCAACAACCGGCTGCTGCCAAGCGCCAGGCGCTGGTCGGCCACGCGGCCTTCGACGCCTCGGCCGGGCAACGCCTGCGCATCGGTCGCCTCCGGGATCGTCAGCTGGCGTTGCTGTGCCGCATCGATCACGGCCTGAGCCAGCGGGTGCTGGCTGGTCTGTTGCAAGGCGGCAGCCAGGCGCAGCAATTGATCGCCGTCGACACCGCTTGCAGGTTCAAAAGCCACCAGCGACGGCTTGCCTTCGGTCAGTGTGCCGGTCTTGTCGAAGGCGACGGTGCGCACCGCATGCGCCACTTCCAGCGCCTCGGCGTCCCGGATCAGGATGCCTTGGCGCGCCGCCACGCCGGTGCCGGCCATGATCGCGGTTGGCGTTGCCAGGCCGAGCGCACACGGACAGGCAATCACCAGCACCGCCACCGCGTTGATCAGCGCCGGCTCCCAGCCGCCGCCGACGACCAGCCAGCCGGCGAAGGTCAGCAACGCAATCCCGATCACCACCGGCACGAATACTGCGCTGACCTTGTCGACAATGCGCTGAATCGGCGCCTTGCCGGCCTGCGCGGAATCGACCATGCGGATGATGCGAGCCAGCGTCGTCTCCGCGCCGATCGCCTGCGTCTCGATGATCAACAGACCGTCAGCATTAATCGAACCGCCAGTCACTTGATCGCCCACACCCTTGGCAACCGGCAGGCTTTCGCCGGTGATCAAGGATTCGTCGACATGGCTGCGCCCCTGCGTGACCGCGCCGTCGACCGGCACGCGCTCACCCGGGCGTACCGACACCAGATCGCCGACCACCACCGCGTCGATCGGCAGCTCGATGTCGACGCCATCGCGACGCACCCGCGCAGTCTGCGGCCGCAATTCATTCAGCGCCCGGATCGCATCGGCGGTCTGCCGTTTGGCCCGGCCCTCCAGCCACTTGCCCAGCAGCACCAGCGTGATGACCGCTGCAGAAGCCTCGAAGTACAGGTGCGGCATGCCGGCGCCGGCATGCCGAAGCAACAGATAGACCGAGAGTCCGAACGCAGCCGACGTGCCCAGCGCGACCAGCAGATCCATGTTGCCGGTGCGCGCACGCAAAGCCTTGTAGCCGGCCGAATAGAAACGCCAGCCCAGGCCGAATTGCACCGGCGTTGCCAGCGCCAACTGCAACCAGCCGCCGAGCATCCAGTCGACACCGACCAGCTGAAGCAGCATCGGTGCGACCAGTGGGATGGTCAACACCGCGCCGACCGCTACCCGCCACCATTCGGGCAGGCGTGTCGCCGGTGCCGCAGTGGCCTGTTCACCGAGATCGGCGTGATAGCCGG
Organism: Burkholderiales bacterium; assembly: GCA_038221635.1. Lineage (GTDB taxonomy): Bacteria > Pseudomonadota > Gammaproteobacteria > Burkholderiales > Burkholderiaceae_C > Ideonella_A. The sequence goes on along the minus strand of JBBRID010000429.1, from coordinate 1,044 downwards.
CCTTTTCGACGGCCGCCAGCAGCGCCGAATCCTCGACAGTCGACAGGGCCGTGACCCGAGCCCGCTCGGTGGCCAGCTTGACCGCTACCGCCGACACCCCGGGCACCTTCAACAAGGCCTTTTCGACCCGATCTACACACGAGCCGCAGGTCATGCCGGTGATTTGCAGGTCGACCTCGCGGCTGGCAACCTCGTAGCCGGCGTCGTGCACGGCCCGCGTCAAGCTTTGGATATCAACCGCCGCATCGGCAGCGATCGAAGCTTGCTCGGTGGCCAGATTGACGCTGACCTGATCGACACCCGGTACGGCCAGCAGGCTTTTTTCAACCCGGCCGACACAGGAGGCGCAGGTCATTCCGATCACCTGCAATCGCAGGGCAGGTTGGGCAGGAGTGGCGACTTGGGCGTTCATGATGGGTGGACGGTACAACTCGAAGATTCGAGATTTGACTGATCATCAGGGTTCCCATCATGTGAAGGTCAAACCGATTGGAGAAAGACCGCTCTGCCAGCAAGGCTCAACCGTCATCGGCTTGACCTTTCCATCATGGCAAGCTTCAAGCTCGCCGACAGAATCACCCCAAAGGACAGACCATGATCACCTTCGAAGTCAATGACATGAGCTGCGGCCACTGCGTCGCCACCATCACCAAGGCCGTCCAGAGCGCCGATCCGAAGGCGACCGTGCAGATCGATCTGGGCCGGCACCTTGTCAGCGTGGAGCCGGCCACTTTGAACGAAGCCGGCCTGCGCGACGTGATCAGCGAGGCCGGCTACACGCCGGTGGCGGTGTCGGCGGGCTGAGTGCTCGCTGGGCCTCGCGCCGCTGCTACTTCAAGCGCTCGTTCTGCGGGAACATCGCGCGCCTGGCGTCGTCGTCCATCTCGCCCATGAAGGCGTGTTTGTCCTTCAGCGCGGCGGCGCGCTGGGCGGCCGGCCGCTCGGAGACAACGTCGAGCAGCCGCTTCACATTGGGCAACTGTGACCATGCCTCGGCACCGAGCGCGAACGGCACGGCGCGGGCCCAGCCCCAAACCGCCATGT
>JBBRID010000428.1:0-3635 GCA_038221635.1 Burkholderiales bacterium | reverse complement strand
CAGGCGTGGACCGGTCGCCCCTGGCACGAGGCGGTGATCTACGAGCTGCATGTGGGCTGTTTTACGCCACAAGGCAGCTTCGCGGCTGCAGTCGATCGCCTCGACGACCTGGTGGCAATGGGTATCACCGCAATTGAACTGATGCCGGTTGCCGACTTTCCGGGCCAGCGGGGTTGGGGTTACGACGGCGTGCTGCCGTTTGCGCCCGACGCCAGCTATGGCACGCCAGATGATCTGAAGCGCCTCGTTCTGGCGGCCCATCAGCGCGGACTGATGGTGCTGCTCGACGTGGTCTACAACCACTTCGGACCCGACGGCAACTACCTGCACGCCTACGCACCGGCCTTCTTCAATGCCGACGTCCCCACGCCGTGGGGTGCTGCCATCAATTTCGATGCCGATCACAGTGCCACGGTGCGCAGCTTCTTCATTCACAACGCCTTGTACTGGATTGAAGAGTACCAGCTCGACGGACTTCGGCTCGACGCTGTGCACGCCATGCACGATCGTTCGACCGTTCATTTCATCGACGAACTGGCCCAGGCCGTGCGCGCCGGCCCGGGCAGGCACCGCCATGTGCATCTGATCCTGGAAAACGACCTCAACGATGCGACGCGACTCGAGCGCAGCAAGGACGGCTCGGCACCGCTTTCGGATGCGCAATGGAACGACGACGTCCACCATGCCGTGCATGTGATGGCCACCGGCGAGACCGATGGCTACTACGTCGACTATGCCTTGCAGCCGGTACGCCTGTTCGGGCGAGCGCTTGCCGAAGGTTTTGCCTACCAGGGCGATTCATCGCCGTTTCGAGACGGCGAATTGCGAGGCAGCCGCTCGGATCATCTGCCGCCGCTGGCCTTCGTCAATTCCATGCAAACCCACGACCAGGTCGGCAACCGCGCCTTCGGTGAACGCATCGCGACACTGGCTGCCGAGGCGAAGCGCGAAGATGCCCTGCGTGCGCTGCTCGCCTGCGTGCTGCTGGCCCCTTCACCGCCGATGTTGTTCATGGGCGAGGAATACGCGGCCACAACACCGTTCCAGTATTTTTGCGATTTCGATGGTGAACTGGCAGCTGCAGTCACCAACGGCCGCCGGGCCGAATTCGGCAAGTTCGCCCGCTTTGCGGACCCGGCCGTGCGCGACCACATTCCCGACCCGAATGCCGAATCGACTTTCCTGGCCAGCAAGCTCGACTGGAGCGAGCGCGCCCGCGAACCACAGGCCAGCTGGCTGGCGCTTTATACGCACCTGCTGCAACTGCGGACCACGGAACTGATGCCTTGGCTGGCCGGGGTGCGCAGCGGGAAATGGAGTCTGCACGACGGCGATAGCCTGCACATCGCGTGGCCGCTCGACGGCGGGCGCCATTGGCACCTGCTGGCCCGTTTGAGCGACCAGGTCGGGACCATCACACCGCTGCAGCAAATGCCCGGAACGCCGATCTACCGCAGTCACCAGATCGCCGAATCGCTGCCGGCCTGGTCGGTTGCAGTGAACATCGAGAACCCATGAATCAGCCCGTCCCGAAACAAGCATTGCGGGTCGGACCAGTGATCCCGCGGGCCACTTACCGCGTCCAGCTTCACGCCGGCTACCGGTTCGCCGACGCTACGGAGCTGGTGCCGTATCTGAACGATCTGGGCATCAGCCACCTGTATATTTCTCCGCCGCTGCGGGCCCGGCCGGGCAGCATGCATGGCTACGATGTCATCGACCATGGCGAGCTGAATCCGGAGCTCGGCAGCCGCGACGATTTCGATGCCTTGGTTGCCGCACTGCATCACCACGGCATGGGGCTGGTGGTCGACATCGTGCCCAACCACATGGGAGTGCTGAGCGGTGACAACGCCTGGTGGCTCGACGTGCTGGAGAACGGCGAATCGTCAGCCTTTGCCTCGTATTTCGACATCAACTGGCATTCGGCAGACCCGGAGTTGACCGGTAAGGTGCTGTTGCCAATCCTTGGCGATCAATACGGTGTCATTCTCGAACGCGGTGAAATCAAGCTCGGCTTCGATGCGCGACGCGGGTACTTCACGCTCAGCTACTTCGAACATCAGTTGCCGGTCGATCCGGCAGCTTACGGCGGCCTGATGCGGCGCGCGCTCAGCCGCAAGCGTCTGGCAAGTTGCCAGGCCGATCTGGAAGCGTTGGCCAACGACTTTGACCGCCTGCCGTCCCACAGCATCAGCGATCCGGCCGCCGCGCCGCGCCGACAGCGTGACAAGACGGCCCTGAAGGCGCGCCTTGCCGTGTTGGCGAATCGCCACCCCGAGCTGATTGCCGAAATCGACTCGGTCATCGTCCGGATGAACGGCCGGCGTGGTGAACGAACCAGCTTCGATGCGTTGCACACCTTGATCGATGCGCAGGCCTATCGGCTGGCCCAGTGGCGGGTTGCCGGCGATGAAATCAACTATCGCCGCTTCTTCGACATCAACGAGCTGGCCGCGTTGCGGATGGAATCGACCGAGGTGTTCGAGGCCACGCATCGGCTGATCCTCGACCTGGCAGTCGCTGGCGCGATCGACGGGCTGCGCGTCGACCATCCTGACGGCCTGGCGGATCCGGCACGATATTTCCGGCAGTTGCAGGAACGTTATGCCGAATTGGCCGGGCTTCCGATTCCGGCCCCGGCCAGCAGCACCAGCGGCCCAGAGATGCCGCTGTACGTGGTGGTCGAGAAAATCGTTGCTCCGCACGAACAGGTGCCACGCGATTGGTCGGTGCACGGCACCACCGGCTACCGCTTCGCCAATCTGATCAACGGCCTGTTGATCGACGGCAGTGCGAAGACGCGCCTCGACCGTGCCTGGCGAGCCTTCGCCGGCGACGAGGCGGTCGATTTCGACACCCTGGCCTGGCAGTGCCGCCACATCGTCATGGACAGTACGCTGGCGGGCGAGCTGACGGTACTCAGCACCACGCTGCTGCGCCTTGCCCGCGAAGATCGGCGTAGCCGCGACTTCACGCTCAATTCCCTTCGCCAGGCCTTGTCCGAGGTGGTGGCGTCGTTTCCGGTATACCGCACCTACATCGTCGACAAGCCCAGCCAGCAGGACCGAAAATTCATCGACTGGGCGATCGGCAAGGCCCGCCGCCGCAGCGTGGCCGCCGACGCCAGCGTGTTCGATTTTCTGCGCCAGGTGCTGCTCGGCAAGCCGATGCCAGGGGCTCCTGCCAGGCTCGGCGAGCGCTATCGCGAATTCGCACGGAGGCTGCAACAGTACACCGCGCCGGTGGCCGCCAAAGGTATCGAAGATACCGCGCTGTATCGCCACCAACGCCTGATCTCGGTCAACGATGTCGGCGGCGAGCCCGATGCCTTCGCGACATCGGTAGCCGCCTTCCACGCCGCGACGCGGGAGCGGGCGCAGCACCGGCCACACACGATGCTCGCGACATCGACGCACGATGCAAAGCGGTCCGAGGATGTACGCGCCCGTATCGACGTGATCAGCGAGATGCCGGCTGCCTGGCGGTTGACGGTGCGCCGCTGGAGTCGTTTGAATCGCAGCCACAAGCGCACCGTCGACGGCGCGACTGCACCGACTCGCAACGATGAATATCTGCTGTACCAGACGCTGGTGGGCAGTCTGCCTGCCGGCCCGCTCGACGACGCCGAACTG
>JBBRID010000427.1:0-3649 GCA_038221635.1 Burkholderiales bacterium | reverse complement strand
TGCCGGTGATCAACGGCCTGACCAACGAATACCACCCGTGCCAGATTCTGGCCGATGTCTTCACTTTCATCGAGCAGCGCGGCAGCATTGCCGGCAAGACGGTGGCCTGGGTCGGCGACGGCCACAACATGGCCAATACCTGGCTGCAGGCGGCCGATATCCTTGGCTTCAAGCTACACGTCAGCACGCCCAGTGGCTACGAGATCGACGCGAAGGTGGCGGGCGTCAGCAACAAGGAATGCGTCAAGGCCTTCAAGCACCCGCTGGACGCCTGCCGTGGTGCGCACCTGGTAACCACCGATGTCTGGACCAGCATGGGCTACGAAGCGGAAAACGACGCCCGCATGAAGGCATTCGCCGACTGGTGTGTCGACGCTGAAATGATGGCTGCCGCCCAGCCCGATGCACTGTTCATGCACTGCCTGCCGGCGCACCGCGGCGAAGAAGTCGCCGCCGAAGTGATCGATGGCCCGCAATCGGTGGTATGGGACGAAGCCGAGAACCGCATGCACGTGCAGAAGGCCTTGATGGAATACCTGCTGCTTGGGCGGATCGGCTGAGGATCCGGCGGCCCGGACTTCCTCGCCTCGCACTCGCCATGCCTGCTACAGACGCCCATTCAGGCCAACGCCAGCTCTGGGACATCTCACCGCCATTGCACGCGGCGACGCCGCCCTTCCCGGGCGACACCGGCTATTCGCAGCAATGGGCAGCGCGCATCGGCGGCGACTGTCCGGTCAATGTCAGCGCGATCACGATGTCGCCGCACCTGGGTGCCCACGCCGATGCCCCACTTCATTACGCCAACGGCGCACCAGCCATCGGTGTGGTCGACCTGGCGCCATTCCTGGGGCGCTGCCGAGTCATCCACGCGATCGGCGCCGGCCCGCTGATCCACCCAGCCCACTTACAACACGCCGGCACCGCATTGCCCGAACGGGTGCTGGTGCGAAGCTGTCAACGCGCGCCGACCAACTGGTCAGAATCATTCAGCGCATTCGCCCCCGAAACCATCGACTGGCTGGCCGACCGTGGCGTACTGCTGATTGGTATCGACAGCCAGTCGGTCGACCCGGCAACCAGCAAGGAGTTGCCGAGCCATCACCGCCTGCTGGCGCGCGACCTGCGCGTACTCGAGAACCTGGTGCTCGACGATGTCGAGCCGGGCGACTACGAACTGATCGCGCTGCCGTTGAAGCTGGTCGACGCCGATGCGTCACCGGTCAGGGCGATATTGCGGAGTCTGTGAGCGCAGGATCGAACGGCGATGGATTGTCAGTCGATGGTCCCACCGGATTCCTTGACGACTGTCGACCCCTTGAGTTCCGCCTCGCACACTGGACTCTCAAATGCTTGAACGGCATACCCTCCGCAAAACCACGGCCGTTCACCAAGCCCGGGCCAGCGAAAATGTACCGCGTACCGCCAGCCCGCGCTTCGGGCTTGGTGGCCTGCCGTTGGCGCTTCGCTTGAACAGGGCCCTGCATGGACCCGTTGTTCGCGCCTACTGAGGCCTCACGCAATGCCACTTTTACGGAATTGCACCGACGCGTTCTTCGGCAGAAGTCCCACGACTTCCCCAGGTCGAGGCCGGCGGATGGCCGGATGCCGGAGCTAAGAGGAGGAGACGCCGCCGTTCAGGTGGGCGGCGGGGGACACGCAGGCATCCGGCCACCCGCCGGCCTCGGCCCCGCTCAAGCCTCGATAAGTACTGCAAGCGGTCATCCAAAACATCACCCAAAGCGAATAGCGAACAAAGCGCCAACAGATCAGAACTGCCAACTCACCTGCAAATGCACACCCTCATCCTGCAGACTGGCGCCCTGCCCTTGGGTGAACGCCGGCGGATCGATCCGCTTGGCCAGCGTCAAATCCAGGCTGAAGTTTTTCCAGCGCACGCGCGTCGCCACTCCGAGTGATTGCAATGTGGTCGCCGACTCGCCGTGGTTGCGGCCTCGGCCAAGGTCGTAGAACGGCACCAGCACAACCCGCAAGCCCTTGTCGGGCTGGTTCATCACCGGCCACTCGAGTTCGAGGTTCAGCAGCGCCCCTTGGTCACGCACCAACTGGTTTTCGCGAAAGCCCCTGACTGTATTGACACCACCGAGCGCCATTCCGTCGAGCGCCAGCAGGCGATCGGGGCTGCGTTGCACCGACCCTCGGGCGACGAACTGCAAACCGTCGGTGCCAAGCTGGCGCGCATATTGCGCCTGTCCGAGCCAGATCCGGTAATGCGTCGGCGCGCGGTTCTGGAACGGCAGGCCGGCCACGTCTTGCAGATTGTTCTGGCCCCAGCTGAAGGTCGAACGGAAGGCTAGCACCTGCTTCTCCGACCGCAGCACCAACTCCTGCGAGAAGCGTGCAATGTTTTCGCGCACGATGCCATCCGGCTCGCCAGCATTGAACGAAAACGGGCGACCCAGTAGCCAGGTGCGGTTCTCGCGATGCACCGCCTGCAGGCCGAGGCTGAGTTTTTCTGTCAACGATTCGAAGACGACCTGATTCAAACCGAGCTCGATGCTGCTGAGCCGGCTGCTGATATCGAGATCACGAACCGATTGTTCGACCACCGATGAACTGCCGCGATCGAGCGAAAGCAAGAATTGCGTGCGCGGGCCGAGCGGCATGCGCCAGGCCAGGCCGCCGCGCAGGTCATCGCCGCCTTCGGCGGGTGCCTGCAACGAAGCCTCGAGCAGATCGCCCCGGCCAGTCAGGTTACGCACCAGACCGCTGACCCCGACACTCGCCGCGCCGATCGATACCGGCCGATAGTTGTTGGCAAACAGCCGAATTTCGTAAGGCCGGGTTCGGGTCACATCGATGGCGAGTACGGCCTCGCCGGGCGTCTGGCCAGGCATCAGGCGCGCGTTCATGCGCTCGAACAAGGGATCGTCGAGCAACAACTGAAAGCGCTCTCGCAGTCGATCGATGTTCAGAGGTCCGTCGTCCGGCCGCCTCAGCTGGGCCAGCACGTAATCGTCACCGAGCCGTTCCATGCCGCTCAATTCAATGCCCGTGAGCCTCCCCTCGATCACGTCGAACTCGATCACGCCGGATGCAGCGTCTATCCGCTTTACTCGAAGGCCCGAATTGACATAGCCGCGGTCGACATAAAGCCGGGTCAACGCAATGCGCAAGCCCTCGATGTCGGCGGTGCTCAGGTCTCGATCGATGTGAGGCGCTGCAAGAGAATCGAGATCGGCCGTCGAGACCACCGTATTGCCACTGAACGATAGCTTGCGCAGATGCAGCGCGGTGCCTTGGTCGGCGGCGGCAGCAGCCGGCTCCGTCGCCTCGACCGGCGGCAATCTGAACAGATCGGGTTGCGGCGGGGGACTGAATCCGGGACGTATGTCGCCCTGGGCCGATGGTGCATTGGCATCGGCCGCAACCACCGCAGAGCAACTCAGCGCACTCAAGCCGATCGCAACAAAAACATCGCGAGATCGCCACGGCGTCATCGGCAACCTCGGGCAGCAACCCGCGCACTACGCACCACGGTGATGTTCGATGCACCGGGGGGCTGCGGCGCCGATGACAGTGCAACCATCGAGCCGGGCTCGGGTTCCGCGCGCATCAGGCCATCGGCCGTGGCTGCCAAGCCGCCCCGCCCTGCCAACGCAAGCGAACTGCCACCGGTGTTCTGGCA
>JBBRID010000426.1:0-3672 GCA_038221635.1 Burkholderiales bacterium | reverse complement strand
ACTGGAACAACACGATCTGCAGGAAATCGATCGAGTCTTCCCGGCGCCGCGTCGCAAGAAGCCGCTGGCCATGATCTAGCGTAAAAAAGCCCCGGCTCCAATCAAGAGCCGGGGCTTGTCGAGGCATGGATCACAGGCGTCGAACGCCTTCGAGCCAGCCGACCAGTTTTCCGTCGACATACAGCGCGCCTTCGGGTGCGCCGGATTCGGCGTGGAACTCGATCTTCGGGTCTTTGGTGATTGCCACTGCCGGCGCCACTGCAATTTGGCGCGCCAAGCTGTCAAGCGCCAGACTGGCTGCGCGCAAGGCCCAGGCCGCCCCTGTGCGCGCGCGCGCCGGAAAAGGAATCGGACTGGCGGCAATTTGCCAGGTCCCTTGTTTGATGCGAATCATCTCGTCTCCTTCAAGCCTCCGCGCAGCGATCGAAGCGCCGCGGAACAGCAAAATTCATGGACTGTGCCGATCGCGCGTTGCCGCTGATCGACGATCGAAATGCCGGTCGGTCCGGCCCAATTCCGCAAGCAGATCACGTCGTGCTTGCTGGCGGCATCCGCCGCTGCCGCGACGGTGTGCACCGGCGCGACGGAACATGGCTGCGGCGACGAGCAGATTACGGGGCCGGGTATTCGAGATGGTGAATGTCATGGGAGTCCTCCAGTGCGGTCCGAGATGGTGATGCCCCCAAGCCTGCGAGCCTGCCCGCCTGCCCGCCTGCCCGCCTGCCCGCATATCGGGCCAGCGCTCGTGTCTGGAGCATGGATTTCAGGTTGCCGGAGGAGCCGCGATCCCGTCAACTTGCGCAGATGATAAACATATCATTATCTTGCGCAACGAAAATTTCAGGCGCGTGTTGTGGAACTGCGACGAGGCGCCAATCCGTCATGCCCCGACGTTTGGCGCCAGGTGCCGTTTCAGCGCTTTTTCTTCAGCGGCGCGACGCCGGCCTGGGTCTTCATCCACAGGTCATCGGCGTCGGCCGACGGCGCAGCCACCCGGGGCGGCGGCGCCGGAGTTGCGCCGGGCGTCAATACTTCGCCCAGCAAATCGAGCAGGCGGGTGCGCGCCCTTTGCGGGTGGCGCCGATAGTATGTAAGCACCAGCCCGACGATGAAGCGTTCGTCATCGTCCTGGGGCAGGTTCTCATTGCGTGGATCGGCTGCGGCGGCTGGCCGGACGGCCCGCGCAGTGGAGGACTCTGGCGTGACGACCTCTTCCCCGGGTTGATGGATCGAGTCCATCCAGCCGCGCGGCTTGCGGCAGCGTTGTTCGAACTGCCGGGCCAGCCGTTCGCCGATCTGCCGTGACCGGCCCTTGATCTGGCTCCAGTAGCTCGGCTGGATATCGAGTTGCTCGGCAAAGCGACGTTCCAGACCACGCAGCGTGGCGGCATCGGGGTGCTTGACAGTGGCGGTGACGAATTCGTCGAACAGGGCGAGCGCGTTGTCCAAGCGGACTTGGGCCACGTCGATGGGGCCAGGATTCATATTCCAATGATAAATCTTCGTTGACTCGTGCCTGCAATTGCGGCTTTTCTTGATTGGCACAATCCAGCCTGGCTCGAATTTTTGCGTGCCCCAGCACGCGTGTACTCATGACAAGCATCGGCACCCCGCTATCCGCCTCCGCCACCAAGGTCATGCTGCTAGGCAGTGGCGAACTCGGCAAGGAGGTTCTCATCGCGCTGCAGCGCCTGGGGGTCGAGACGATCGCCGTCGATCGCTACGACAACGCGCCGGGTCACCAGGTGGCCCACCATGCGCGCACGATCATCATGAGCGACCCCGCGCAGCTGCAGGCACTGATCGAGGCGGAGCGCCCGGATTTGGTCGTGCCCGAAATCGAGGCCATCGCGACCGGCATTCTCGAAGAGCTCGAGGCGGCCGGGGTGGTGCGGGTGATCCCGACTGCGCGTGCGGCAAGACTGACCATGGACCGCGAAGGGATCCGTCGGCTGGCCGCCGAGACCCTCGGCCTGCCGACCAGCAAGCATGCGTTCTGCGATTCGCAGCAACAACTGCAAGCGGCGATCGATTCTGAGATCGGCTACCCCTGCATCGTCAAGCCAGTGATGAGCAGCTCCGGCAAGGGCCAGAGCCGAATCGACGGCCCCGGTGATGTCGCTGCCGCCTGGCTACATGCAATGGCCGGTGGCAGGGTCAACCAGGGCCGGATCATCGTCGAAGGCGTGATCGAGTTCGACTACGAAATCACGCTATTGACGGTGCGGGCGCTGGACGCTGATGGCCTGCCGGCCACGTTCTTCTGTGAGCCGATCGGGCATCTGCAGGAGGCCGGCGATTACGTCGAGAGCTGGCAGCCGCATCCGATGAGGCCTGCCGCCTTGGCCCGCGCTCGCGAAATCGCCGAGAACGTGACCTCCGATCTTGGTGGCCAGGGTCTGTTCGGCGTTGAATTGTTCGTCAAGGGTGACGAGGTATGGTTCAGTGAAGTCAGCCCGCGGCCGCACGATACCGGGATGGTGACGATGGTCACCCAATGGCAGAACGAATTCGAACTGCATGCTCGCGCAATCCTCGGCTTGCCGGTCGACACCACGCTGAAATTCAACGGCGCCAGCGCCGTCATTTATGGCGGTGTTGATGCCAAGGGTGTCGTATTCGATGGCGTTGATGCGGCGCTGCGCGTACCGCAGACCGAATTGAGGCTGTTCTGCAAGCCCGAGAGCTTCGTCAAGCGGCGCATGGGTGTCGCGCTGGCTCGGCATGACGACCTCGAGACGGCGCGCGAGCGCGCCCGCGAGGCTGCGTCTCGGGTCATTGTGCGGCGCGCCGATCGCTGACAGGCTGCGGGCGTCTTACTGGAACGCCACCTCGGCGAAGCTGCGCAGTTTGCGGCTGTGCAGTTGCCCGGTACCTGCGGCGCGCAGCAGTTCGATTGCTTTCAATCCGATGCGCAGGTGCTGCTCGACGCGCTCGCGATAGAAATGATTGGCCATACCGGGCAGTTTGATTTCGCCGTGCAACGGCTTGTCGCTGACACACAGCAAGGTGCCGTAGGGGACGCGGAAGCGGAATCCGTTGGCGGCGATGGTTGCGCTTTCCATGTCGAGTGCAATTGCCCGGCTTTGGCTGAATCGGCGTTGTGGATTGCTTGTTGCGGCGCCGAACGGGGCCAGCTCCCAGTTGCGGTTGTCGGTACTCGCGACAGTCCCGGTGCGCAGGATCCGCTTCAACTCGTAGCCCTTCAAGCGGGTCACGTCGGCAACCGCGGTCTCCAGGGCAACCTGAACCTCGGCCAACGCCGGTATCGGCACCCACAGCGGCAGATCTTCGTCGAGCACGTGGTCTTCCCGTACGTAGCCGTGGGCCAGCACGTAGTCGCCGAGCGCCTGGCTGTTGCGCAGGCCGGCACAGTGGCCCAGCATGATCCAGGCATGTGGGCGCAGCACCGCAATGTGATCGGTGATGGTCTTGGCATTGGCCGGGCCGACGCCGATGTTGACCATCGTGATGCCGCTGCGGTCGGCACGCGTCAGGTGGTAGGCCGGCATCTGGGGCAACCGTGGTGGTGGAACCCCGAGCTCATCGCCCGGCAGGGCTGCTTCGCCTGCTCGACGGCTGATCACGTTGCCGGGTTCGACGAAGCTGATGTAGGGGTTTTCGGATCCGCTGGCTGCCATTGCCTCGTGACCGAGACGGACAAACTCGTCG
>JBBRID010000425.1:0-3678 GCA_038221635.1 Burkholderiales bacterium | reverse complement strand
TAGAACCGGTTGTTCAGCTCGGTCAGTTCGTTGATGCGCTCGACCATGCGCTCGGCAGCCGCCTCGTCGCAGGACGGCAGCAACAGCGCGAACTCGTCGCCACCGATCCGCGCCGCACAACTGGTCTTGTCAACGGCCTTGGAGAGTGCTTCGCCGGCGCGGCGCAGCAGCGCGTCGCCGCCGACGTGCCCAAGCTCGTCGTTGACTCCCTTCAAACCGTTCAGGTCGAGCATCACGACGGTGACCGGCCACGGACCGCGCCGCTCCAGGCGTGCCATTTCATCGGTGAAATACGAGCGGTTTCGCAGCTTGGTCAACGAGTCGTGCTTGCCGAGGAATTCGAGGTATGACTCGGCTTTCTTGCGTGCGGTGATGTCGGTCAGCGAGATCAGCGCCAGACCCCAGTCGTCTTCTCGACCCGGGAGAATCGAGAACTGCAGGTAGACGTCCACCCGGTCGCCGCCGAGTGTGTAGTTGACGGTTTCACGCTGCTGGAAGGTCTTGCCGTTCCACAGATCGACCAGTTGTTCGCGGAAATGCTGTTGCATTTCGTCCCGGAAGACTTGATGCAGATTGCTGAGCAGGGTCGGCTTGTCGGGCGCCGCGAACATCTTCAAGGTCTGTCGATTGATGTCGACGACCCGGATCTCCTGCATGCAGCGCTGCACGAATTCGGGATGGACATCGGTGAAGGTGCGGAAGTCGACGACACCGACCTCACGCACTTCGTCGATCAGCGTTTTCACCGAACTGAAATCCTCGACCCACAGCGAGACCGGCGACTCTTCGAACAGCCCACGTGCATAGGCTTCGCTGTTCGTCAACGCCTGCTCGGCCGAAATGCGGTCGCTGACGTCTTCAATCGCGATCAGCACGCGGCTCCAGGTCTTTTCGTATCCCGGCAGGATGGTGGCGTCGAGCACGATATCCAGCCGCTGCCCGTGCAGGTCGTAGTTGACCGTCGGCCCGCCGAATCGCGTGTCGCCATCCCAGAGCAGGCCGAGTTCTTCGACAGCGCCTTCGTGGCTGTCGTTGTGAAAGACACGGTCGAGACCTGCCTTCAGTTCTTCCAGGTCGGCCGCACCGTACAGGTCCAGGGTTCGGCGATTGACCTTGATCAGTTCGACCCGCGACCAGCAATCCGCCACGCGAGACGGCTCTTCCCGCAACCAGGCACGCAGATCGACGATGCCGTGGCTGCGCAGCGAGTTGAACTGTTCGCGCAGCGCGCTGTAGTCTTCGAGCCACAAGGAAACCGGCGCAAGCTCGAACAAATGGGTCGCGTCCAGTTCGGCGGCGGATTCGCGCTCGGACGGATTCATCAGGGATTTCGATTCGAGGTTCGACATGACACTCAAGCCTCACGCATCAGGGCTTCGATCTCGTCGGCGGCAATCGGTACACCGCGGCTGATCAGCTCGCAGCCGGTGGGGGTGACGACTGCATCGTCTTCGATGCGGATGCCGATATTCCACCAGCGCTCGTCGACGCCCGGAGCTGGCCGCACATAGATGCCAGGCTCCACTGTGACGACCATGCCCGGCACCAGCACACGCGACGGTCTGCGCAGGCAGCGCCCGCCCATGCCATCGGCCTGGTCGACCGGGACTTCGTCGATCGCGAGATATTCGCCGACATCGTGTACGTCACGACCAAGCCAATGGCCGGTCCCGTGCATGTAGAACGCGCGGTAGGCCGCGCTGTCGATCACGGCATCGACATCGCCATGCTGGTCGCGGTCCAGCAGGCCCAGGTCGAGCATGCCTTGTGAAAGCACCCGAACCGCTGCGTGGTGGGCGTCGCGCTGGCGGGCGCCGGGACGGGTGGCGTCGACGGCGGCTTGCTGCGCGGCCAGCACCAGGTCGTACAACTCGCGCTGGGGCGAACTGAATCGCCCATCGGCCGGAAAGGTGCGGGTGATGTCACTGGCGTAGCCGGCAAATTCACAGCCGGCATCGATGAGGCACAACTCGCCGCGCTTGAGCGTGGCGTCGCTGGTGGTTGCGTCGCCGGCGGCGTAATGCAACACGCAGGCATTGGCTCCGGCGGCCACGATGGGTGCATAGGCTGGCCCGGCGGCGCCGTGGCGACGGAATTCATGCAACAACTCGGCTTCGATTTCATATTCGTGAACGGCAGCGGCGCCAGCACGAAAGCGACGGGCGCAGAACAGCATCGCGCGGCGGTGTGCACGGGCGGATATTTCGGCTGCCCGACGCATCAGGTCGATTTCGTCGGCGTCCTTGCGCAGCCGCAACTCGCCGAGCAGCGGCGACAGGTCGTTCAACCTGGCTGGCACGGCGGCGCCCAGGCGGGCCCGCGAGCGAAGCGCGGCCAGCCAGCCTTCGATCCGGCCTTCGATTCCCGCCTGCTCCCCGAATGGCCACCAGACTGCCGGCTGTCCATCGAGCAAGCCGGGCATCGTGTTGTCGATTTCGCCGATCGGCAGGGCTTGCTCGATACCGAGCGCCTGCGGCGCGGCGTCGACCCCGAGCCGCAGACCGTCCCAGATTTCACGTTCCGGATTTTTCTCGCGAACGAAGGCCATGCTGCTGCCGTCGCTGCGCAGCACCAGCCATGAATCCGGTTCATTGAAGCCGGTCAGGTGGTGGAAATGGCTGTCGTGGCGGTACGGATGGTTGCTGTCGGAATTGCGCTGGCGTTCCGGGGCAGTCGGAATCACAGCGATGCCGCCGCCCGCGTTGCGCATGGCTTCCGACAGTGCGGCGCGCTTTTCGGCAAATCTTGATGCGGCAACGGGAGTGCTCATGAAATTCACTTTATCGGCGGTCGGCGGCTGGCAAGAGGCGGGGATTCAGCGGGACGCAGCGGGTCGCGGCCCACCATCTCGATTCTCGCCGACCAGCCGGTTCAGTTGTTCGAGCTGCTCAGGTGTTCCGACGTTGTGCCAGCTTCCACGGTAGATTTCGGCGCTGATGGCGTGCTGGCGCATCGCCGAGAACAGCAGCGGCCCGAGCGCTGCGCGGCTGCCAGCGGCAATGCCCGCTACCAGCCCGGCACGCAGCAGGCAGATGTTCGAATAAGTCCAGCGGCGGCCATCCGGTCCGGCCGCGTCGGCCAATGCCCGGCCGTGTGCATCGAGGCCAAAGTCGCCGGCCGGATGGAAAGGAGGGTTGTCGACCAGCCAGAGGTGGCCGAGGCGGGCCGGATCGTCGCGCATCGTCTGCACGGCCGAAGTATCAAACCTGAAATCTGGCGAAAAGATGTCGCCAGAGACCACCCAGAACGCCGAATCGGCGTTGTCGACCAGCAAGTGCAGAGCAGTCGCGATGCCGCCGGCGGTCTCGAGCGCTCCGCCGTAGGTGCGGCCTTCGTGCGAATAGCGGATCCGCAGGTTCCAGCGCGAGCCGTCGCCCAGCGCGGCCGGAAACTGGTCCTCGAGCCAGGCGGTATTGATCACCACATCGCGCACGCCTGCCCGCGCCAGCGCGGCGATCTGCCACTCGATCAGTGGTTTGCCGGCCACCTTCAACAACGGCTTGGGCACGGAATCGGTCAACGGACGCATGCGCTCGCCACGTCCTGCGGCCAATACGATTGCTTTGGGTGGGCTGCTCATCGGACGTGCCGATCGCTGCGGGGCCGCCCGCGGCGCAGCGACTGCCGGTCGACCGAGGTCGGTGAAAACGCGGCGCACAGCGATTCGAGCAGCCGATC
>JBBRID010000424.1:0-3688 GCA_038221635.1 Burkholderiales bacterium | reverse complement strand
CCTCGACCAGTTCGCCATCTCGCCACACGCGGTAGCTGGGCAGGTCGCTGCGCAGATCGATACCGCTGCCGAGCATCGGCATTGCCGGATCGCCGGCCTCGCCGACGCCGATCAGAGGGCACGGACGCGGATTGCGGTGGCAGTACAGCAGAAAGTCGTGAGCGTCCGCAGCCGGAAGAATGACGAGATTGCCCTGGACCAGATCATCTGCCACGCCGCTGGTGTGGCGGGTCAGTTCACCGCTGCGGATTCGGCTGCGCAGCTGGGCTCCGCGGCGCGCCGCGTCGGCGTCGAAATTCAGTGCTGTAGCTTGCATGAGCGCCCCTCGCTGATTCGGACCAGATCGGCTTGCAAGCTGCATGCCGACCGACAACTGCATGTTGCGTTGCTGGCAACGAGATGGCAAACGAAAGTTTTCTCGCTCACATCATTCAAAATTTCGATGGATGGGGTTGCAGTCCAGATGTTGCAACACGCTGTCGACGAGTGCCATGTGAACCAGCGAATTGGGATCCATGCGCCAGCTCAGGTGCGTGGGCAGCTCAGGCAGCCCGGTCTCGCAATTCAGGGCCTTGAGCGGCATGCGCCGACGCAGACGGTTCAGTACCTGGGTCGGCAAGGTTGCCACGCCGAGCCCATCTTCAACCAGCTGCGACATGGCACTGATCGACGACACGGTGTGGATTCGCAAGGGCTCGACTCCTGCCCGATTCAGCAGCTCGAGCAGCGCCACGTGCGGCTGCGAGCCGCGCTGAAAGGTGATCAGCTCCAGCGTCGCCAGCTGGGCGGTTGTCCATCGGCGACGTCGATGGTGTTCCACATGGCCGACAAACGCCATCTCCATGGTCGGCAGTGCCAGCGAGCGCACGCCGGCGCCAGACGCCGGCAGCGCAGCGATGACGAGATCGAGCGTGCCACGAGCCAGCAGGTCCACCAGCACCGGCGAGGTTTCAACCGTCAGTTCGAGCGCGATCATGGGATTGGCACGGTGCACCGACCGAACCCAGTCCATCAACCACGAATGCGACGCGGACTCGAATGCGCCGACCTTCAGTGCCACCGGACGGAACGCGCCGGCGCCGATCTCGGCTTTGATCTCGCGTTGCAATTCCAGCAGTCGCTCGGCATGACCGAAAAAGCGCTGGCCGGCCTGAGTGACCCTGAACTGCTTGTCGCGGCGATCGAGCAGCGCCACGCCCAGCTCATGCTCCAGGATCGTGATCCGGCTCGACATGGCTGACTGCGTCAGGTGCAGCTTTTCGGCCGCACGCGTGAAACTGCGAAGCATCACGACCCAATAAAACGATTCGACCGAGCGCAGGTTCACGAGAAAGGCCTGTTCACGGCACGGCCACCATGGATCGGCGCGAAGGCGCGCCGGGCAACGTGCGTGCCCGGATTGTCGAGGATTCGGCGCCAGACCCGCTACAAGACACTCCTTGCCAGCGCCGACGCCACGTTCAATCGGCTGGAATGCGGCGTGCGCGATCTGCTGGGAATCACCGGTACTGGGCCGCTGGATCAGACCGTCTATCAGTTCAACTCCATCCAGTTGGCAGAAATCGAACGTCAGGGATCGGTGCTGCGCAATCTCGAGATTGGTGCGCGTGGTTTTCACTTGAACTTCGATCCAGCCTGATTGCTGCTGAGCCGGATGGCTGCCGGCGGCCCTGACTATCGAAGAAAAATCAGCGCTCCAGCGTTGCCAGCCATTCGACCAGCGCATCGAGTACCGAGGTAGCCGCAGGCGCATCGGGATGATTGATCAAGGCAGCAACCGCGTAGACGCGGCCGTTCCTGGCGCGGACGAAACCTGCGATCGAGCGGACATCGAGCAGGCTGCCAGTCTTCAGAAATGCCCGCCCGACCGCCGGCCCATCACGCATCCGACCCGCGATCGTCCCGTCGACGCCAGCTACCGGCAGCGAATCGACAAACAGCTTCGCGTTCTTGTCGTGCCACACCTGCCGCAACAACTGCACCATCGCGCGCGGTTTGCCGCGTTCGGCGCGCGACAAGCCCGATCCGCTGTCGATTTCGATGTCGCCCGCCGGCACACCACGCGTGCGCAACCATTGCTGCATGCGCTCCATCGCCGAGGCCGCCGTAGCCGGTTTGGCCGGAAAGCCCACCGACAGCGACAACATGAGCGCACGCGCGGCCATGTTGTCGCTGGTCTTGTTGATCTCGCGTACCAGTTGCGGCAGGCCGTCTGAACTCAGCGTAGAAAAAATCGGCGGCTGCTCTGGCGTGCGCGGCTTGACGGAAGCGCCAGATTTGCCGGTGCTCGGCACAACTGCGGCGGCCACCGGTCGATCGATTACGTGACCGTCCAGCAGCCCGCCGGCTTGCGTCCACAGACCACCGATCGCCCGCGCCGTCAGGTCGTTTTCCGAAAGCAGCGCAAAGGCCTTGGTGTGCTGGCCACAGGCGGTGCCCCAGTTGCCGGTGACGCGCAACTGCCGTTGCACCGCATCCCCGGGCGGCTCATCCCACTCGGCCTTGGCAACGCAGCCACGGCCCATTCGCACCTCGTTGACCAGCGTCACGTCGGCCAGTGGCGGTTGCAGGCTCAAACCGGCAAGCCTGCCGGCAGCGGGTTCGACCCGCAACCTCAGCACGCCGTCGTTGAGGCTCAGGGCATCGGGCCAATTGTGGTGGGGTCGCTCCGGGCCGGGACGAGGCGACAATGCTTGATCACGCTCGGTGAGGTGGAATGCCAGGCGGTCGAGCACGATGTTGCCGCCAATTTCTCGCAGCCCCTTGGCCTGCAGTTCTGCAAACCATTTCGACAAGTCTTCGCTGCGTAACCGCGAGTCGCCGCCACCAACGATCAGCAGATCGCCATCGAGCCGGCCGTTTTCGAGTGTGCCGAGCAAACGCGCCTCGGTGCGCCAGCGGTAGGCTGGACCGAGCAGATCAATGGCGGCCAGCGTGGTGACAACCTTCGCAGTCGATGCCAGGACGAACTTTTCTTCGGCATTGAGTGCCAGCAAAGGCAGCGGCTGATCGACCGCCTGGACAAACAGGCCTACCTGCCCGATCGGCACCCCGGTCCGCCCCAAAGCCTGAACCACCGGATCGGGAAGGCCGCGATACATCGTCGCCGTCGCGCCATTTGCCGTCGGCGGAAAATAGTTGCGGGATGGGGCCGAGCCGGCATGAGCGACGGCTTCCGGGCTGGCCAACGCGATTGGCAACGCGGCGAGAACCGCCCCGGCCAGCGACAAGCAACGCCCCGACCTTGGTGCAAAGCGCACGGTGCCATCTGACCCCTTGCGCGTCGCGATGAACCGAGCGATCGACGAAGACAAGCTGAAGCAGAGCATGGCCGGCGGGGTCGGGCACAATTCGAGCCCGGCAAAAGCGCAAGCATATGCGCAACAGGTAACGCTTGGTAAGGCAGCTATTCTCACTTCAGGGCTTTAATGCATGGCGCGCGCCATTTGCGCCGTGCGGCCCCTATCCAGCAGGTCACTCACGCCTTGACGACATCGGCCGATTTTCCGCAGCGGCGCAGCATCCGCAGTTACGTGGTTCGTGCCGGTCGCATGGGGCCTGGTCAGATTCGTGCGCTGCAGGAACTGGCGCCGCGCTATGCGCTTGCATACCAGCCGGCGGTGCTCGATTTGTCGACCTTGTTCGGTCGTGCCGCCCCGATCGTGCTGGAAATCGGCTTCGGCATGGG
>JBBRID010000423.1:0-3706 GCA_038221635.1 Burkholderiales bacterium | reverse complement strand
GATCTGGGGCTCGAAGCTCGGCGTCCAGTTTTCGCTTTCGCTGGTCGCACTGAAGGCGCTGCCGGTCGTGATTCTCGGCGGCTTGACATCGGTGCCGGGCGCAATCGTCGGCGGCCTGTTGATCGGCGTCGGCGAGAAGTTGTCCGAGATCTACATCGGCCCGCTGCTTGGTGGTGGCATCGAAATCTGGTTTGCCTATGTCATGGCCCTGCTGTTCCTGCTGGTCCGTCCGCAAGGGCTGTTCGGCGAGAAGATCATCGACCGCGTCTGATGCATCGAAGCGCCAACCGACACGCCCACCCAAGAGAGCCACGCGACCACCATGCTGTATAGAGAGAACGGCCAGTTCAAGACCAGCTACCGTGCGGACCAGCAGATCTTCCCGATCCGTCAAGATCGAGTGTTGATCGGCCTGCTGCTCGTGTTCGCTGCGATCGTTGTTCCGTTCGTTGCCTCCGAGTACCTGTTCAGGGCGATCCTGATTCCCTTCCTGATCCTGTCGCTGGCCGCACTCGGCCTGAACATCCTGGTCGGTTATTGCGGCCAGATCTCGCTCGGTACCGGCGCATTCATGGCGGTCGGCGCCTACGCCGCCTACAACTTCGCCGTCCGCATTCCGGGCATGCCCCTGCTGTTCTCACTGCTGCTCGGCGGCGTCTGCGCAACAGTCGTCGGCGTGTTGTTTGGCGTTCCATCGCTGCGCATCAAGGGACTTTACCTCGCAGTCGCGACGCTCGCGGCCCAGTTTTTCGTCGACTGGGCCTTTCTGCGCATCAACTGGTTCACCAACAATTCGTCGTCCGGATCGGTATCGGTCGCCGGGCTCGAGATGTTCGGGTGGATGATCAACACGCCGGCGCGCAAATACATGCTGTGCCTGGGCTTTCTGATCGTCTTTGCGACCTTGGCGAAGAACCTGGTGCGCAGTCACATCGGCCGCGAGTGGATGGCGATCCGGGACATGGACGTGGCGGCCGCCGTGATCGGCATCCGCCCGGTCTACGCCAAATTGACGGCGTTTGCGGTGAGTTCCTTCATCGTCGGCGTTGCGGGCGCGTTGTGGGGCTTCGTGCACCTGGGGTCCTGGGAGCCGGCGGCGTTCTCGATCGATCGCTCGTTCCAGTTGCTGTTCATGGTAATCATAGGCGGGCTGGGCTCGATCATGGGCAGCTTCTTTGGAGCCGCCTTCATCGTCGTATTGCCGATCGTTCTCGACAACATGCCTTACTGGTTCGGCATTCCGATCGACACCGCATTGGCCTCACACCTGACCTTCATGGTCTTCGGCTCGCTGATCGTCTTTTTCCTGATCGTCGAGCCGCACGGCCTGGCTCGCTTGTGGTCGATTGGCAAAGAAAAGCTGCGGCTGTGGCCATTCCCGCATTGACCATTCTGAATCGCCGCCGGTTTCGGCTGTGCAGCATGCACATCCGCATCAACCCCGACGGCGCCAAGGCGGCGCAGACCGTTAACTGTGGTGTTCCATCCATGCACTTTCGAGTGCTTTTCCCAACCCGGAGGCAGACATGAAATTGAAGTCCCTGATACTCGCCGGAACCATCGCTGCGGCCGGCCTGACCGGCCTGGCAACACCCCCTGCGGCCCACGCTGCCGGCAAGGAGCAGTTTTTCCCGGTACTGGTCTATCGCACCGGCGCCTACGCTCCGAATGGAGTTCCGTTCGCCAACGGATATGTCGACTACCTGAAACTGGTCAACGCCAAGGGCGGCATCAACGGCGTCAAGGTCAGCTGGGAGGAATGCGAGACCGGCTACGCGACCGACAAAGGCGTTGAATGTTACGAGCGGTTGAAAGGCAAGGAAGGTGGCGCGACCGTCTTCCAGCCGCTCTCCACCGGCATCACCTTTGCACTGACCGAGAAGGCCCCGAACGACAAGATTCCGTTGATCACCTCAGGCTACGGCCGCAGCGAATCGGCCGACGGCATGGTGTTCAAATGGAATTTTCCGCTGGTCGGAACCTACTGGGTCGCCGCCGACATTCTGGTGCAATACCTGGGCCAGAAGGAAGGCGGACTTGCCAAGCTCAAGGGCAAGAAGATCGCATTGGTCTACCACGACAGCCCTTTCGGCAAGGAGCCGATTCCCCTGCTCGAAGAGCGCTCGAAGCAGCTCGGCTTCGAACTGCAGCTACTGCCGGTGACCCATCCGGGCGTCGAACAGAAAGCCACCTGGCTGCAGATTCGGCAGGCGCGTCCCGACTATGTCCTGCTGTGGGGCTGGGGCGTGATGAATTCGACCGCGATCAAGGAGGCGGTTGCCACCGGCTACCCGCGTGAAAAGATGTACGGCGTGTGGTGGTCGGGTGCAGAACCCGATGTCAAGGACGTTGGCGCCGGCGCCAAGGGCTACAACGCGCTGGCCCTGCAACACGGCGCCGAGCCCAACGCCAAGATCACCAAGGACATTTTGGCGATGGTGCATGGCAAGGGCAACGGTACCGGTCCGAAGGATGAGGTCGGGCAGGTGTTGTACATGCGTGGCTTGTCCGCAGCGATGCTGGCAGTCGAAGGCGTGCGCGCTGCGCAGGAGCGTTATGGCAAGGGCAAGGTCATGACCGGCGAACAGGCGCGCTGGGGTTACGAGAATCTGAATCTGACCCAGCCCAAGCTCGACGCCCTGGGTTTTGCCGGCGTGATGCGACCGGTCTCGACCTCGTGTGCCGATCACATGGGTTCCGCCTGGGCCCGCATCCACACCTGGGACGGTTCGAAGTGGAACTTCACCAGCGACTGGCTGCAGGCCGACGACCAAATCATCAAGCCGATGGTCAAGGCCGCTGCAGCCAAATATGCAAGCGAGAAGAAATTGACGCCGCGCACCCCGGAGGACTGCCAGTCCTGAGCCTGGGGGGCTCAGGGCTGGCAGTCGTGGACTGCAGCTCTGGGCTGCTCCCTCCCCTGCCCTCCCTCCATGAGGGAGGGGGAAGGGCCTGTCCCGGGCCCCTCATCGAAGCGCCGCGGTGCGACGTTTCGATGAGTCCAACTCGCCGAACCCAATGAGCAACATTCTTCTCAACGTCAACGGCATCGAGGTCATCTACAACCACGTGATCCTGGTGCTCAAGGGGGTGTCGCTGCAGGTGCCCGAAGGCAAGGTGGTGGCGCTGCTCGGCGGCAACGGTGCCGGCAAGACGACAACGCTGCGGGCCGTCAGCAACCTGCTGGCCGGCGAGCGTGGCGAAGTGACCAAAGGCTCGATCGAGTTGCGGGGCGAACGCATCGAGAAGCTGTCGACATCCGACATGGTCAACCGCGGCGTGGTGCAGGTGATGGAAGGTCGGCATTGTTTTGCCCACCTGACGATCGAGGAAAACCTGCTGACCGGTGCCTACACGCGACGCGACGGCAACGCCGCGATCAAGACCACATTGGAGAAGGTCTACGCCTACTTCCCGCGATTGAAAACGCGACGGACTTCGCAGGCCGCCTATACCTCGGGCGGAGAGCAGCAGATGTGCGCGATTGGACGCGCGCTGATGGCCAGTCCGAAGATGGTGCTGCTCGACGAACCGTCCATGGGCCTGGCACCACAGTTGGTCGAGGAAGTGTTCGAGATCGTCAAGGAGCTGAACACCGAGGAGAAGGTCACCTTCCTGCTTGCCGAACAGAACACGAATATCGCACTGCGTTATGCCGACTATGGCTACATCTTGGAGAACGGTCGCATCGTGATGGACGGCGAAG
>JBBRID010000422.1:0-3709 GCA_038221635.1 Burkholderiales bacterium | reverse complement strand
AGCGCGATCGCCCTATGCACTGGATCCGGAACCGGTTGGCATGGCCGCCTGACAGGGCTGAAACTCGATGCAACGGCGTGCCGGCCGGCGCCGCGCTGTGTATCATGATTGCGACCCAACAGCCCAATCGAGGGCACATGTCGCACATGCTGCTGATCGTTGAACCAATCGGCCAGCGCGCGCAACGCACCCGGGCCGAGGGCGAAGCTGCTTATGAAAGCATGCTGCGTTTCGCCGAATCGTTGCGCGCCCGTGGCAAGCTCAAGGCGGTCGAATCCCTGGCCTCGATGGAGTCGGCGGTGCGCGTCGAGCCAGGCGATGGCGGCAAGACCCGCCTGCTCGACGGCCCCTTTGCCGAGGCCAAGGAAATGATCGGCGGCTTTTTTCTGATCGATTGCGACACCATGGCCGAGGCGATCGAGATTGCGCGCGATTGCCCCGCCGCTCAGTGGGCAACCGTCGAGGTGCGCCAGGTAGCGCCTTGTTTCGAAGAGAGCCTGGGCGACACCCGGATCAGCGCCTGACCGCCTGCCAAGACCTGTGTCACAGCCTGCTGTCGAAATCGCACCGCGTTGATCGTCATGTGGCAGGAGGCTCGAAGCACGAGCCGGCTGAAGCAACACGGAGGGGACGGCATGCGTTTCATGATCATCGTCAAATCGACACCCGAGTTCGAAGCCGAGTCGATTCCGGTGACGGCAGACGAAGCCTTGTTCGCCGCCATGGCTGCCTATAACGAAGAGCTTGCCCGGGCCGGTGTACTGCTCGATGGGGCGGGACTTCAGCCGAGCCGAAATGGCTGGCGGATGTCGTATGGGCCGGGTGGCAACCGGGTCATCGACGGCCCCTTTGCCGAAGCCAAGGAATTGATCGCCGGCTACACGCTGATCCAGGTGCGCTCCCGCGAAGAGGCACTCGAATGGAGTCGGCGCTTTCCGAATCCGGTTGGCGAGGGAAGCGAAGCCATGATCGAAGTGCGACAGCTGTTCGAGTTGGACGATTTCGCCCCCAGTCCCTCGGCCGATCGCGTCCGCAACATCTTGCCCGATCCGTCCGCTTGATCGGCCAAGCGGGATCAAGGAGTCATTCATGAGAACACTGCGCCCCCGCTGGCCCGAGGCCAAGTGATCCATGCACCGACAGACCCTGGTGTTCACCAGGCGATCGCCGGCGTCTGGCGCATCGAATCGTCCCGCATCGTAGCCGTTGTCATGCGCATGGTGCGTGATCTGGGCACCGCCGAGGATCTGGCTCAGGATGCGCTGGTCGCCGCCCTTCAGGACTGGCCGAAGAACGGCATTCCCGACAAGCCCGGCGCCTGGCTGACTGCTACCGCCAAACGCAAGGCGCTCGACTTTTTTCGCCACCGCAGCATGTCCGATGCCCGCCATCAAGAAATCGGCCAGGATCTGATTGCGATGCAGGCCGCAACTGTGCCGAATTTCGTCGACGCCCTGGATGCTGCGCGCCAAGACCAGATCGGCGACGACTTGTTGCGGCTGATCTTCACCGCCTGCCATCCGATCCTGACGATCGATGCGCGTGTGGCGCTGACCTTGAAACTGCTCGGCGGGCTGACCACGCCAGAGATTGCGCGCGCCTTCCTGCAATCCGAAGCCACCATCGCGCAGCGCATCGTGCGCGCCAAGCGCAGCCTGGCAGAGGCGCGTGTGCCGTTCGAGATTCCGCAGGGCGACGCCCTGAGCGAGCGTCTCGCAGCGGTGCTCGAGGTGGTCTACCTGATCTTCAACGAGGGTTACACAGCCACCAGCGGCGACCACTGGATGAGGCCCGAACTGTGCAACGAGGCGTTGCGGCTGGGCCGCATACTGGCCGAACTGGACCCGCATCACGCCGAAACCCACGGGCTGGTCGCGCTGATGGAAATCCAGGCATCCCGCAACGCGGCACGCACCACGCGTGACGGCCGCCCCGTTCTGCTGGCCGTCCAGCATCGTGGCCGTTGGGATCGGCTGCTGATTCGACGCGGACAGGCGGCGCTGGCACTTGCGCAAGCGCTGGGCGGGCCGCGCGGACCCTATCAACTACAGGCGTCGATTGCTGCCTGTCACGCCAGGGCGGCCAGTTTCGATCAGACCGACTGGGGTGCCATCGTTGAGCTCTACGTCGAATTGAAGCGGACCAATGACTCGCCGATAGTCGAGTTGAATCGTGCCGTTGCAGTGTCGATGCATGATGGCCCCGCGGCCGGGTTGATGCTGGTCGATCGGCTGCGCAATGAGAAGTTGCTGCAAGGCTATCAGTGGCTGCCGACGGTCAGGGCCGACCTGTTGGTGCGCCTGAATCGGATCGACGAGGCCTGCTCTGAATTGACACAAGCCGCCGCGCTGACGACGAACACTCCCGAAAAGGCCTTGCTGGAACAACGCATCGCAAAGCTGCGTGCAAGGCCAGTGAACTGATCAGTTCATAATGTGACCGTTTAATCTAAATCGTTCTCACCCGGTACCCATTCATGGGCACCGGAGCCGGATCTGAAGGAGTGGTCATGAAATTCGCACCGAATCTGGGTCAACTCGGTTCACGGTGGCTGCGCGGCGCCACGCTGATTGGCTTGGTGGTTGCGCTTTTGGGGTGCGCCGGCCCGCAACTTTCCGACCACCGCGGGCAGACTCCGGTGTTCGATTTCCAGCGTTATTTCAGCGGTGGGCTGATCGCCCACGGCATGGTCAGCGATCGCGGCGGCAAGCTTATGCGCCGCTTCGTCGTCGAGATGCGTGGCACCTGGCAGGGGGAAGTCGGCACCCTCGATGAGCAGTTCGTCTACGACGACGGTGAGCGCCAGAGTCGGGTCTGGACCGTACGAAAAAATCCGGACGGCAGCCTGAGCGGCACCGCACCCGATGTCGTCGGAGAAGCGGTTGGTCGCTCGGTCGGCCCGGCATTCAACTGGCGCTATACGCTGCTGCTGCCGATTCGCGGTGATACCTACGAGGTGCAATTCGACGACTGGATGTTCCAGATCGACGAGCGCACGGTGCTGAACCGCGCCTACATGAGCAAGTTCGGCATCCGCATCGGCGAAATCACGCTGTCGTTCGACAAGCGGCCTTGAGACACAGGAAATAAGGGGTCGATCCCGTGATGGCCGCTGCTCTAAATCAGGCCTGTGCCGCCTTGCGGCCACGCAAGCGCCCGCCGCCGTGCCGGACAGCACGCCAGAGCCAGCGCACGCCGATCAGCGTCAGAAGCGCCTCGAGCAGGGTCGATGCGAAGGCGAGCGCCGTGTTCATGCGGGCATCGCGTGCGTGGAATTTGGCCACCGCACGGTCGCGCGAGGTCTCGATGCTGTCGTAAAAGCTCGGGATCACCAGCAGGGTGAGGAAGGTGCTGGTGATGACGCCGCCAATGATGGCCACCGCCATCGGTCGGTAGAACTCGCCGCCCTCGCCGACGCCGATCGCCACCGGCAACATGCCGGCGATCAGCGCGAAAGTGGTCATCAGTATCGGCCTCAGCCGCTTGCGTCCAGCTGCCATCAAGGCTTCCTCGCGGTCCATGCCTTCGGCCTCGCTGACTCGCGCGGCGTCGAGCAGCAGGATCGCATTTTTGGCCACCAGGCCCATCAGCATGATCACTCCGATCAGGCTCATCAGGTTCAGCGTTCCGCCGGTCAGCAGCAGCGCCAGCACCACGCCGATCAGCGACAACGGCAGCGAGAACATCACCGCCAGTGGTGCGGTGAACG
>JBBRID010000421.1:0-3737 GCA_038221635.1 Burkholderiales bacterium | reverse complement strand
GACCTACCACAAGGCAGACGGTACGACCGAGAGCGTGACGCTTGAACCGGCGTCGCCGAGCATCATGCAGACCAACGGCGACCGCACCTTCCTGAAGCGATTTTTCTACTTCATCGAGGTGGAGGCGCAGGAACTGCTGCGTGCAAAGTCGGGTCGCAACGTCATATGCAGCATCGTCTAGCGGTACTGGCAGCCCTCACCATCGGGCTGCTGTATCCAGCCATAGCCAAGGAATCGAAACCCATGTCTGACACCGTGATCGACGGCATTCGCATCAGCTTCTCCGGACCGGACAGCCTGCCGCTCGGCGTGGTGTTGCGTGGCAGTCCGGCCTACGACGCGCCACGCAACTTTTTCACCGTGACGCTGAGGAACGAATCGCCGAGCAGCCGCAATCTGCCGCTCGACGAGTTGAAAAGAAGCATCGTGCTGGTCTATGGCAACCCCGAGACCAAGGAGCAGGAGATCGACAACAAGTCGCCCCCACCGCGGCGTGTCGGTATCGTGGAGATGCTACCGCCCGGGGAACAGCGCCAGTTTCAGGTGATCTTTGCGTATCCGGCCAACATTGCGCCGATCAAGAACGGCGTTGCGAACCTGCGCTTCTGCGTGCGCTGGGAATCGACCTGGCTGCGTGCTGCCACCTACCCGACCGATTCCTACGACTGGAATCCCACATTTCAGCTGTGCCGCGACCTGAAGATCGTGGGTGGCTGACCCAATCAGCTCGGAGCAGGCACCGCGCCGGTACCCGTGCGGTCACGCGGCAGTACGCAACCGGCGACGTTACCCACACTGCCCAACCGCCCCGCACGCGGTGCAGAACTCGCAGCCGTCGCGCTGGATCACGGTGGCGTTGCCACATTCGACACAGACCTTGCCCGCCAGCACGTGGCTGCGTTCAGGATCCGAGCCCGATGGCTCCAGCACACCCATGTCGCGCACCGGAAAGCCTTCTTCGTTCAACACGCCAAGCATCGCGTAACGGTGGATGATCAGCCGCGCCATGTAGGCAACGGTCGACGGCCAGGTCTGTTGACGGCGTTCGCCATTCGGCAGGCCGGGAACAAAAGCCATGAAGTGGCCGAGTGGCTCGGCGTAGTTCAGCAGCTTGCGCAGCTTCATGCCGATCCAGGCCGGATCGATCACCCGCATGTCGAGCGACAGAATGCGCGCGAGGCCGTCGAGTGCGCGCGGGTAGTTGCCTGAGAAGCCGACCGCGCAGGGACGCGTCGTCCACCCGGCGGATTCGCCAGCCGCGCTGCTGCCTCGGTCGGTAGCCGGCAACGTGACTTCCTTCAGCGTGAGGGTGAAGGCTTCGCCGGTCGCCGGGTTGTCGATATCCACCGCCCAGGCCAGCGTGCCGGATGTGCCGGTGCGCGGCTCGTCGACGCTGAACATCGCGTCCATCACCGGTGTCGGCCCGACCCGGCCTTGGTGTGGCAAGGCCTTCAACTGCTCGCAGCGCCAGCGAATCACCGCCGCGGTGGCGGCAACGACACCCGGAAACAGCCGGCGCTCGCCGTGCGGCGGGAACGGCATTTCGAACTCGCGCTCCTCGGCCACGGTGGCGAGTGCATCGAGCTTCAGTTGCAGCCAGGCAGCATCGTTGGCACGCAGGTCCATCGACAGGGTCTTGGCCAGCGCGCCGAGGCCACGCGGTTGCTCCGCGCCGTTGATCCAGACCTCGAACGGCTGCGGCGCGCTGCCGTCAGCCGCGGCTAACTCGCCAACGAACAAGGCGAAATCACCGAACGGGTGATGGACCATGAAGGTCCACGACGGATTGCCGGACGGCAGCTCGGGCCGGCCTGGCCAGCGCAGTGATGACAACACCGGTGCGGGCAGTCGGTCGAGCGCGAGTCGGCGATTGGTGTTGTCGATCTGCAGCGGCGTTGCGGGTGTGGAAGTGCCGGCTGGGGAGACGCTGAGCACCGAGCCGAGAACGGCATTGGGCCGGTAGGTCGCCAGACCCTTCAGTCCGGATTCCCAGGCATCGATGTAGAGGTGCTGAAAATCATCGTATGGATAGTCGGCCGGCACGTTCACGGTCTTCGAGATCGAAGTGTCGACGAACGGCGCGACGGCCGCAACCATCGATTCGTGCGCCTGTGCGCTCAGGTCGAGCGCCGTGACGAACGCCGTCGGCAACGAAGCATCTTCACCGCGCAGGTGGCGGAACAGCCGCCAGGCGTGGTCCTCGACCGCATATTCCTTGAAGCTGCCGTCAGCCGCGCGCTTCTTGCGCGTGTAGCGCCAGCTGAAGGCCGGCTCGATGCCGTTGCTCGCGTTGTCGGCAAAGGCCAGGCTGATGGTGCCGGTCGGTGCGATCGACAACAGGTGCGAGTTGCGCAGGCCGTCGGCGCGAATGCGCTCGCGCAAGGCCGGTGGCAGCCGGGACGCAAAGGTGGTGCCGCTCAGGTACAGATCGGCGTTGAACAACTGGAAGGCGCCGCGCTCGCGCGCCAGATCGACCGACGCCTCATAGGCTGCATCGCGCATCGTGCGCGCAATGCCCCGCGCCATCGCCCGTGCAGCTTCGCTGTCGTAGTGCAGGCCTAGCATGATCAGCGCGTCGCCGAGGCCGGTGAAGCCGAGTCCGACGCGGCGTTTGTTGCGCGCCTCGTCGTGTTGCTGCGGCAGTGGCCAGACGGTGATGTCGAGCACGTTGTCGAGCATGCGCACCGCGATCTTGGCCAGCTTCGCGAAGCCTTCGTCGTCGAAGCGCGCCGCAGCTTCGAAGGGCTCACGAACGAAGCGCGTCAGATCGATCGACCCGAGGCAACAGCATCCGTAAGGCGGCAAGGGCTGCTCGCCGCACGGGTTGGTGGCCGTGATGTGCTCGCAGTACGACAGGTTGTTGGCGGTTGATCTGATCGAGGAACAACACGCCGGGCTCGGCATGGTCGTAGGTCGACCGCATGATCAGGTCCCACAAGTCGCGTGCCCGCCGCTTGCCGTAGACCCAGGCGCCGGCAGCGTTGTCCTTGCCCAGCTGGTAGGCGCCGGCGTCCTTGTGGGCCTGCCCGGGCTCGGCCGGGTGAATCAGTTCGACCTCGGCATCCGCCTGCACTGCTTTCATGAAGGCATCGGTGACGCCGACCGAGATGTTGAAATTCTTCAGGTCGCCTTCGTCCTTGGCGTGAATGAATTCCTCGATGTCGGGGTGGTCACAGCGCAACACGCCCATTTGCGCGCCGCGCCGCGCGCCGGCCGACTCGACCGTCTCGCACGAACGGTCGAACACGCGCATGTAGCTGACCGGCCCGGACGCGCCGCTGCGCGTGCTGCCGACCCAGGCCCCGCGTGGGCGGATGCGCGAGAAGTCGTAGCCGACGCCACCGCCGCGGCGCATCGTCTCGGCCGCTTCGGTCAGTGCGGTGTAGATCCCGGGATGGCCGTCTTCGGCCTGTGAGATCGAATCGCCGACCGGTTGCACGAAACAGTTGATCAGGGTGGCCGACAAGCCGGTGCCGGCTGCTGACTGGATCCGCCCCGCTGGAATGAATCCGCCGCGCAGCGCCTCGGCGAACCGCTGCTCCCACTGGCTGCGTTGCGCAGGCTCCTCGGCCTGCGCCAGTGCGCGGGCAACGCGCTGCGTGACGTCGGCGATCGTCTGCTCGTCGCCTTTCGCGTATTTTTCGATCAGCACTTCCTGGCTGATCTCCTGGGCCGGCAGATTTTGGAGGGTAGGGGCCAAGCTGGGGTCTGCGGTGGGCATGATGAAGTCCAGATCA
>JBBRID010000420.1:0-3745 GCA_038221635.1 Burkholderiales bacterium | reverse complement strand
GAACGCTCGACCTGCTCACCGACGATGTAGTGCGTGTCGCCCGCATTGACGATCTGCACCCGGCGCAACATCTGGCGAACAATCACCTCGATGTGTTTGTCGTTGATCTTCACGCCCTGCAGACGGTACACGTCCTGCACTTCGTCGACGATGTAGCGAGCCAGATCCTCGATGCCGAGCAGGCGCAGGATGTCCTGCGGATCGGCCGGGCCGTCAACGATGTTTTCGCCCTTGTTGACCACCTGGCCCTCGTGGACCACGATGTTCTTTTCCTTAGGGACGAGTTCTTCGTAGACGGTTCCTTCGGGATCGGTGATCTGCAGGCGAACCTTGCCCTTTGTCTCCTTGCCGAACGAGACCGTGCCGGTGATTTCGGCCAGGGTTCCCTTGTCCTTCGGCGTACGCGCCTCGAACAGCTCGGCAACCCGCGGCAGACCACCGGTGATATCCCGTGTCTTCTGACCTTCGACCGGAATGCGCGCCAACACTTCGCCCGGGAACAAATCCTGGCCATCGCGGATCTGCACCAGCGAGCCGACCGGGAAGCCGATCGTCACCGAGTGATCGGTGCCAGGGATCTTGACCTCGTTGCCGGCCGGATCGAGCAACTTGACCTGCGGACGAATCACCTTGGCGACGCCTCGGCGCTTCGAATCGATCACCACCAGCGTCGACAGGCCGGTGACCTCGTCGACCTGTTTGGCGACGGTGACACCTTCCTCGACATTCTCGAACTTCGCCTTGCCGGCGAACTCGGTGATGATCGGTCGGGTCAGCGGATCCCAGTTGGCCAGCACCGTGCCCGCCTTGACCTGCTGATCAGGCTTGACCGACAGCAGCGCGCCGTACGGCAGCTTGTGGCGTTCACGTTCGCGGCCATGCTGGTCGGAGATCAGGATTTCGCCGGAACGCGAAATCACGACCAGGTCGCCCTTGCTGTTGGTCACGTAACGCATGGTGGCATTGAAGCCGATCAGGCCATCCGACTTCGCATCGACACTCGATGCCACTGCCGCACGCGACGCCGCACCACCGATGTGGAAGGTGCGCATCGTCAGCTGTGTGCCCGGCTCGCCGATCGACTGGGCAGCAATCACGCCGATTGCCTCGCCCTGATTGACGAGGCCACCGCGGCCAAGGTCGCGGCCATAACATTTGGCACAGATGCCGAAGCGGGTGGCACAGGTCAATGCCGTGCGCACCTTGACTTCGTCGGCGCCTGCCGCTTCCAGCATGTCGAGCAGGTCTTCATCGAGCAGCGTACCCGGATCCAGCAGTGTCTGCTGGGTCTCGGGATGCTGCACCTCGATTGCGGTGACACGGCCGAGGATTCGGTCGCGCAGACTTTCGATGACTTCACCGCCTTCGACCAGCGCGCGCATCGCCATGCCGTTCTGAGTACCGCAATCGTCCTCGATCACGACCAGATCCTGCGTCACGTCGACCAGGCGACGCGTCAGGTAACCCGAGTTCGCGGTCTTCAACGCGGTATCGGCCAAGCCTTTTCGAGCGCCGTGGGTCGAGATGAAGTACTGAAGCACGTTCAGGCCTTCACGGAAGTTCGCTGTGATCGGCGTCTCGATGATCGAGCCGTCAGGCTTGGCCATCAGTCCGCGCATACCAGCCAGCTGTCGGATCTGCGCAGCAGAACCGCGCGCACCCGAGTCGGCCATCATGTAGATCGAGTTGAACGATTCCTGATCGACTTCCTTGCCGTGACGATCGATGGTCTTCTGCTTCGACAGCTGGCTCATCATGACCTTGCCGACTTCGTCGCCGGTCTTGCCCCAGATGTCGACCACCTTGTTGTAGCGTTCGCCAGACGTCACCAGACCCGAGACGTATTGCTGCTCGATCTCCTTGACTTCCTTCTCTGCGCGCTCGATCAGCCCCGGCTTCTCCTTGGGCACCAGCATGTCATCGATCGCGATCGAGATGCCGGCACGGGTGGCCAGCCGGAAGCCGCTTTGCAGCAGCTTGTCGGCGAACACGACCGTTTCCTTCAGTCCGCACTTGCGGAACGAGGTATTGATCAGGCGCGAGATTTCCTTCTTCTTCAACGCCTTGTTGATGTTGCTGAATGCCAGGCCCTTGGGCAGAATTTCAGACAGCAGCGCCCGGCCCACCGTGGTATCGACCAATTTGGTGTTGGGCACGAATTCGCCGTCGGCATCCTTGGTGAATTCGGTCAACCGCACACTGATCTTCGCGGTGATCTCGACCACGTTGTTGTCGAGTGCGCGATGCACCTCGCCCACGTCGGAGAAGATGATGCCTTCGCCCTTCGCGTTGATGCGGTCGCGGGTTGCGTAATACAGACCCAGCACGACGTCTTGCGACGGCACGATCGACGGTTCGCCGTTGGCCGGAAACAGGATGTTGTTCGAAGCCAGCATCAGCGTGCGGGCTTCCATCTGCGCCTCGATCGACAGCGGCACGTGAACAGCCATCTGGTCGCCGTCGAAGTCGGCGTTGAAAGCCGAGCAGACCAGCGGATGCAGCTGGATCGCCTTGCCTTCGATCAGCACCGGCTCGAACGCCTGAATGCCGAGCCGGTGCAGCGTCGGTGCCCGGTTCAGCATGATCGGGTGTTCCTTGATGACTTCTTCGAGGATGTCCCAGACCACCGGCGTGCCAGATTCGACTTCCTTCTTCGCCGCCTTGATGGTGGTGGCGATGCCCATCGCCTCCAGGCGCGAGAAGATGAACGGCTTGAACAGCTCGAGCGCCATCAGCTTGGGCAAGCCGCACTGGTGCAGCTTGAGCGTCGGGCCGACCACGATGACCGAACGGCCTGAATAGTCGACGCGCTTGCCCAGCAAGTTCTGGCGGAAACGACCGCTCTTGCCCTTGATCATGTCAGCCAAGGACTTCAGCGCGCGCTTGTTGGCGCCGGTCATGGCCTTGCCGCGACGACCGTTGTCGAGCAGTGAATCGACTGCTTCCTGCAGCATCCGCTTTTCGTTGCGGACGATGATTTCCGGCGCCTTCAGCTCCAACAGTCGGGCCAGCCGGTTGTTGCGGTTGATCACGCGGCGATACAGGTCGTTCAGGTCGGATGTCGCGAAGCGGCCGCCGTCCAGCGGCACCAACGGGCGCAGATCCGGCGGCAACACCGGCAACACGTCCATCACCATCCATTGCGGCTTGATGCCCGACTTCTTGAAGGCTTCCATCACCTTCAGGCGTTTGGAGTTCTTCTTGACCTTCAGCTCGGAGCCGGTCATGTCGCCGCGCAGCTTCTCGATCTCGACATCGAGATCGATCTCTTCCAGCAGCTTCTTGACGCCCTCGGCGCCCATCAGCGCAATGAACTCGTCGCCGAATTCGGTGCGCTTCGCATCGAAATCGTCCTCGGTCATGATGCTGAATTTCTTCAGCGGCGTCATGCCGGGGTCGACCACCACGTAGGCTTCGAAGTACAAAACGCGCTCGATGTCGCGCAGCGTCATGTCCAGCACCAGGCCCAGCCGCGACGGCAGCGACTTCAAAAACCAGATGTGCGCGCACGGCGCTGCCAGGTCGATGTGACCCATGCGGTCACGGCGAACCTTGGTTTGCGTCACTTCGACGCCGCACTTCTCGCAAATCACGCCGCGGTGCTTCAGACGCTTGTATTTGCCGCACAGGCACTCGTAGTCCTTGATCGGACCAAAGATTTTGGCGCAGAACAGGCCATCACGTTCCGGCTTGAAGGTCCGGTAGTTGATGGTCTCGGGCTTCTTCACCTCGCCGAACGACCAGC
>JBBRID010000419.1:0-3746 GCA_038221635.1 Burkholderiales bacterium | reverse complement strand
ACGAAAGCCGCGGTGCCCATGCCGCCACTCAGATTCTCGGCGGCAATCACCAGCAGCAAGCCGCCATCGACCGGCGTCGACTGCGCCAGGTGCACGAAGCCCCAGTCGAATGCCGGCAGCGTCAGCCCTGCGATGGCTCCTTTGCCGCTGACCGCCAGCCACCAGAAGCCCACATTGCTGGCCATCTGCAGGATGCCGAACAGCAGCAATGCACGCCACAGGCCGAGCCTGAGCATCAACGCGCCACCGAGCAGCGCGCCGGCGATCGTCAGCCACAGCCCGATCACCTTGTTGACGACGCCGACCTCGGCCTGCGTGTACAGCATCGATTTCAGCAAGAACGGCGTCATCAGCGAGCCGGCGAAGGCGTCGCCCAGCTTGTAGAAGACGATGAAGGCCAGGAACGCGCCGGCACCCGTCTGGCTGAAATAGCTGCGCAGGCCGCCGAGCAGGGTTTCGAAACGCGCCGCCTTGGCGGCCCACACGGCCAGCGGAATCGTCACCACCAGACCGATCACCAGCGCCAGCAACTGGATCCACTTGCCTTGCAGGTCGGTGTCGAGGCTGGTGTCGGCCAGCAGCGGGCCGAGTAACGCCTGCGCGAGCGGCGGGCCGAGCCGCTCGCTGAGCAGAAAACCGACCGCCACCGCGGCGACCACCGCGACAAAACCGAACAAATCGCGGCGCGCAACGCTGGTCGGCGCAGCCTCGACCTTCAGGCGCGGCAGCAGCGTGGCCGAAAATACGGCGGCAACCACCATTAATCCGGCCATGAAGCGGTAGACCTGCGGCCAGGTCCAGCCACCGCCCTGGGTCGGATCAACCCAGATGAACGCGATGCCACCCGAGACAATCATCGCCAACCGGTAGCCGAGCACATACAACGACGAGCCCAGCCCGCGTTCGCGCGGCGTCAGCAAATCGGTGCGGTAGGCATCGACGACCACGTCCTGCGATGCCGAGACGAAGGCGACCAGCACCGCGAGCAGCGCAAAGGTCCGGATGGCGTTGGTCGGAGATGTCGCGGCCAAAGCCACCAGCGCACCTGCAAGGCCGAGCTGTGTCAAGACCAGCCAGCCACGCCGCCGGCCGAACCACGGCAGTTCGAAGCGGTCCATCAGCGGCGCCCACAGAAACTTGAAGGTATAAGGCAGCCCGACCGCGCTGAGAAATCCGATCGTTGCCAGATCCACGCCAGAGACGCTGAGCCAGGCCTGCATCGCCTGCCCCGTCAACGCCAGCGGCAGACCCGACGCAAACCCGAGCACCACCACCACGGCCAGCCGATGCAAGGCTGCCAGCCGCTGGGTCGGTGTCAACGGCAATGCCGCCGATTCCTCGCTCATTCAGCCTTCTCGACGGCGTGCTGTCACAGCTGATCGGCGAGGTCCATGGACGCAAACCGGTGCTCGGTCTCCACGATCCAGCAAACGCCGCGGATCCGGCTCCGCCGGTCCGCTGGCGTTGCCCCCTTGAGGGGGAGCGGCACAGCCGCAACGGGGGTGGGTCATTTTTCTACCGGCGTCAAGCGCTCGCCGATCCAGCGCAGCAGGTCGATCCACATCTGCCGCATCTCGGCATCGGTGGGCGTGCGGATGGCGTTGGGCAACTCGATGGTGACGACGGGCACGCCGCGGTGCACGCCGCCGTAGTTGCCGAGCGAGCCGGGGTAGATGCCCACCCGATCGAGGAACAGGCGGCCCAGGCGTTCGGGCGGGGTGCTTGGGCCGTCGTAGTCGAGCACGCCGAATGGCGCATGGATGCTGACGATCACGTCGGGTTTCCAGCGCGCCATGGTCTGCTGAATGAAGCGGCTCTCCGGCTCGGAAAGCGCCTCCGGCCCGGGATAGCGCCGCGCATCCTGCTTGGTGCGTTTGGTCCAGTACTGCAAGGCTTCCTTGTCCCAGTTTGGCGTCGGAAAATTGCGGTTCAGATCGACGCCGCGGGAATTGGTGCGGGTTGGCCGCTTCTGCAACAGGCCGTCGGGGTTGAGCGCCGGGATGAAGCGCCAATCCATGTCGGCGCCGGTCTCCTTGGCGTGGGCGACCCAGTGGAAGACCAGCGAGGTCGACGAGATCTCGTCGCCGTGGATGGCGCCGATCACCAGCACCCGCGGGCGCCGCGGTGGCCTCGGTCCTTCGGATTGGGGGAATGTATCGGGCGGTGCGCTCACGTCGAGCTGGTAAAGCGGAAAGCCCTCGACGGAAAAAGCGCCCGAGGCCTGCATGTTGGCCGCCTTGCACAAGTCTTCCGTCAGGTTCGGCAGTTGACGTGCCAGCTCGGCGCAGTTCACGCTGCGCGGTGCCGAGGCGACGCGTGGGGCCGAAGCGGAGGATGCAGCGGAGGAAGCTGAGGCTGCAGTCGCTACTGGTGGCGATGAAGCGGCAGCGGCGGCGCTGACGGTTGATGCAGCCGAAGCCGAAGCCTCAGTCGGGGCAGCGGCCGCCATCCGGGGTGTCTCAGCGCTTGCAGCGGCCGGGGCCGGGTTTCCCGACGTGCCGGCCACCGGCGCTTGCTCGGTGCCCGCCTCTGGCCTCGAGGCGACGGCTTGTCCCTTTTCTGCGGCCGACGCAGCCAATGCCCGCTCGGCGTCCGATGCGCGTGCGGAAGCGGCTTTGGAAGCCGTGGCGGCTGGTGCCGCCGGCGATTTGCTACCGGACCAGTCCAGGCGCGATAGCGCATAGGCCATCGCGCCCAGTGTCAGCAGCGCCACCGCGCCGCGGACCAGGCTCGGGCTCAAACGCGGGCTCAAACGCGCACCTCACCCTGGCCCAGCACAACCCATTTCAATGAGGTCAGACCCTCCAACCCGACTGGGCCGCGCGCATGCAGCTTGTCGGTGCTGATGCCGATCTCAGCGCCCAGTCCGTATTCGAAACCGTCGGCGAAACGCGTCGAGGTGTTGACCATCACGCTGGCCGAATCGACCTCGCGCAGAAAGCGCATCACGCTCGGATGGTGGTCGCTGATGATGGCGTCGGTGTGGTGCGAGCCATATCGGTTGATGTGATCGATGGCCTCTTCGAGGTCGGCGACGATCTTGATGCTGATGATCGGCGCCAGGTATTCCTCGGCCCAGTCAGCCTCGGTGGCATCGCTCAACTGCGCGCCAGCCACCAACTGAAGCATCGATTTGCTGAATGCGTCGCAACGCATCTCGACGCCCTTCACCGCGAAGAGTGCACCGATCTGCGGCAGGAAGCTGGCGGCAACCGCCTGGTGAACCAGCAACGATTCGGCTGCGTTGCACGGACTGTATTTCTGCGTCTTCGCGTTGTCTGTGACCTTGACCGCCAATTCGATGTCGGCTGCCTGGTCGACGTAGACATGGCAGTTGCCGTCTAGGTGCTTGATCACCGGCACCTTGGCCTCGCGGCTGATGCGCTCGATCAGCCCCTTGCCGCCGCGCGGGATGATCACGTCGACCGACTCGGGCGCGGTGATCAGCAGACCGACCGCGGCACGGTCGGTGGTTGTTATCAGCTGCACCGCGTCGGGAGGCAGGCCGGCTTCGGCCAGTGATTCCTGCACCAGTTTCCAAAGTGCCAGGTTGGAATGGATGGCCTCCGAGCCGCCGCGCAGGATGCAGGCATTGCCACTCTTGATCGCCAGCGACGCCGCCTCGATGGTCACGTTCGGCCGGCTTTCGTAGATCATCGCGAAGACGCCGAGCGGCACCCGCATCTGACCCACGCTGATGCCGCTGGGCCGGCGTTTGACGCCGCTGATCTCGCCCACCGGGTCGG
>JBBRID010000418.1:0-3760 GCA_038221635.1 Burkholderiales bacterium | reverse complement strand
GACGGGCCAAGCTGAGCGATGAAGAATTTGCCGTCTTCGAACAGGTGCGCAGCAAAGCCCCCGCCCGTCCGGTGAATTTCGAATGATCCTGCTCGACACCAACGTGGTGTCGGAACCGCTGCGCCCGGCACCCGATGCCCGTGTCATCGCATGGATCGACGCCCAGGCATTGGAAACGCTGTTCCTGTCGGCCATCACGGTGGCCGAGTTGCGCGCCGGCCTGGCGCTGCTGCCTGCCGGCAGGCGCCGGGCGGGCTTGCAGGAAAGTCTGGAGACGATGGTGCTGCCGCTGTTCTCCGGCCGCGTGCTGCCCTTTGACCTGGGCTGCACCCAAGCCTATGCGGAATTGATGGCCAAGTCTCGCGCATCTGGGCTGACCATTGCCACCTCAGATGGCTACATCGCCGCCATTGCAGCCGCCAATGGCTTGACTGTCGCCACCCGAGACACCGGCCCCTTCGCAGCTGCCGGCCCCGTGGTAATCAACCCCTGGCAGGCTTGAAGGCCGACGGCCTCCTGTGGCTGATCGCATCGACGGTCCGAGAGTGGCCAAAGGTCGGGCGAATTCGGCCCTTGACGACGAAGTCGGACATCGGTCGCGGCAGCAGGCCGAGGCGCCCCAGCGGCGCCTGCCTGGCCGGGGTGACGTAGGCGAAGCGAGCAGCGTCGCTCACCCGCGGACCCTCGGACACGATCATGCCTTCCCTGTCTACCGGAACTGCCGTCATCTTCAGGCGAAACAGCCTGAACGTCTTTGGCGCACCGGGGTAGCCCGGATTCTCGGTCCACGCGCCGTCGCCCGGGTTCGACAGCCCCAAAAGCAGCAGGTGCAGCGCCTGGTGGGTGCCGGAGATGATGAACACTTGCGCCGGGTCGCAAATCACGCCGCGGCTTGCGCTCAAGTAAGACGCGACCTGTTCGCGCAACACCGTCGCTCGCACGTTCAACCGCCCCGTTCGATCCCGAGCTGACGTCTGGCACCTGTATGGACCATTCGACAAAACCCCGCCCGCATCCGATTAGCATCGAACCCTCAACCAAGGGAGCTTGCATGGATCAGCAATTGTTCGACAAGGGCCTGCAGACGCGGCGCGAGGTGCTGGGTGCCGAATACGTCGACGCCTCGATCAAGAACGCCGACGACTTCAATCTGCCGATGCAGGAGATGGTGACGCAGTATTGCTGGGGCGATGTCTGGAACCGGCCCGGCCTCGATCGCAAGACCCGCAGCCTGCTGAACCTGGCGACGCTGACCGCGCTGAACCGGCCGCATGAGTTGAAGCTACATGTGCGTGGCGCCATCAACAACGGGGTGACGCGGGACGAGATCCGGGAGGTCTTTCTGCAGACTGCGATCTATTGCGGGGTGCCTGCGGCGATCGACAGTTTCCGCACGGCCAAGGAGATGTTCATGGAGATGGACGCGGCGTAAAGGGTGGCTGTATGCAGGGGGGGATCGCGCCTCTCAAGGAACTCATCCTATGTGATTGACGGTGATCCCTTCAACCAATATGTCAGAAGCAAACTTTTCAAACCGCCAGCCATGACCAACATCGCCGATCGAAAAGTCTGTGTCGTCACCGGTTCGTCCTCAGGCATCGGCGCGGCAACCGTCAGGCTGTTTGCCGGCAACGGCTGGAATGTCGTGATCAACTTTTCGCGCGATCCGGTGCCTGCCGAGGCCGTGGCCGAGGAATGCCGAGCGCTCGGTGCCGAGGTGCTGGTGATCAAGGCCGACATCGCCGATGACAGCAACTGCAAGCGAATGGCCGCCGAGGTCGATGCCCGATTCGGGCGCACCGATGCACTGGTCAACAATGCCGGGACGACGAAGTTCGTTGCCGTGCGTGACCTGGACGGACTCGACGCGGCCGACTTCGCACGCATCATGGCGGTCAACGTGACCGGCACGTTCCAGGCCACACGCGCCTTCGTTGCACTGCTGAGCCGCCACCCGGGCGGTGCGGTCGTCAATGTCTCGTCGATTGCATCGCTGATGGGCAGCGGTTCGTCGCTCGCCTACTCGGCCTCCAAGGGTGCCATCAACGCGTTGACGTTCGGCCTGGCACGCGCACTGGCGCCGCAGGTCCGCGTCAACGCGGTCGCACCGGGAATGGTCGACTCGGCATGGCTGCGCAACGGCATGGGGGAAGCCGCCTTTGCAACGCGGGCCGAGGCGTATCGGGAGCGCGCGGCGCTGGGCGACCTGGTCACACCCGACGACGTTGCGCAGTCGATCTGGTGGCTGTCATCGGGCGCCAGCAAGACGACCGGCGAAGTGCTGCTGGTCGATGGTGGGGCGCGGCTGGGCAAGGCATGATGGTTGGGGCCATCGCCTTGGGTCGGCGGCAGGCCACAGCGAAAGGGATCCAAGTGCAAACAGTGACCAGGCGGTTCGGTCGCCTCATGTGCGCCTTGGTCGGGCTCAGCATGCTGACGGCCGTGCAGGCTCAGATGGCGGTCGACGTCCCCAGCCTGGACCAGCGCGCAGGCACGGCGATCACGATGCCGGCTTTCTGGTTTGCCGCTGACACCGTCAAGCCCGCGCCAGCACTGCTGCTGCTGCATGGCTGCGGTGGTGTGTACAACGCCAGGGGAGCGCTCGCGCAGCGTTATCGTGAGCTGGCGGCACGGCTCAACGCAATCGGCATCCACGTGCTGGTCACCGATTCGCTCGCGCCGCGCGGCGAGCGCGAGTTGTGCACGCAGAAGAACGGCGAACGAGCCGTGACCCAGCTCAATCGCCGTCGCGATGCGCTCGGCGCGCTGCAATGGCTGGCCGCCCGGGCGGACGTCGATCCGGCCAGGCTGGGTCTGCTCGGTTGGTCGAACGGTGGCAGCACCGTGCTGGCGGCGAGCAACCAGTTGAATCCGGAGGTCTCGGCCAGCGCCATCAAACCATCGCTCGCGGTTGCGTTTTATCCAGGCTGCGTGAGTGAACTGGCGCGCGGCTATCACGCCACCGCACCGTTGCTGCTGCTGATCGGAGAAGCCGACGACTGGACACCCGCCGACCCTTGCAGGCAACTGGCGCGACAAGCCGGTGGCGCAACCGTTCAAATCGAGACCTACCCCGGTGCCTACCATGGCTTCGACGGCAGCTCGCCGGTGCGTCTGCGCAGCGACGTTCCCAACGGTGTCCACCCGGGGCGCGGCGTGCATGTCGGTGGACAGCCCGAAGCCCGGGCGGCATCGGCGCAGGCCCTGGAACGCTTTGTGCGCGCGATCTGGAATCCGTAAGTGTGGCCGTCGCAGCAACGACGGCCCATTCAAACCCGCATCAGGTCGACCGTTCGATTGGCCCAGTAATCGGGAAACACCGACGCTGCTTGCGCGCCGGACAAGCCCAGATGCTGGCGTGCAACGGCCGACAGCACATCCC
Source organism: Burkholderiales bacterium (assembly GCA_038221635.1). Taxonomy (GTDB): domain Bacteria; phylum Pseudomonadota; class Gammaproteobacteria; order Burkholderiales; family Burkholderiaceae_C; genus Ideonella_A. The sequence continues at coordinate 378 of JBBRID010000418.1, read as the reverse complement.
GAAAATCCGTCGTCACCGCCAGATCACGCCCTTCGTGCAGCGAATCGTCGGCCAGGCCCGGCCACTGGCCGAGCACCTTGCCGCCGGCCAGCGAGCCGCCGAGCAGCCACATCACGTTGCCGTGGCCATGGTCGGTGCCACCATTGCCGTTCTGTCGCGCCGTGCGGCCGAATTCCGACATCACAACGATCATGGTCTGGTCGAAGACCGGCCCGAGACCCGCCGCCAACGCCGCCAGGCCGGCACCCAGCGGTTGCAGACGATTGGCCAGTTGACCCTCGGCCGCGCCCTGGATGGCGTGTGTGTCCCAACCGCCCAGCGCCGTGAACGCCAGTTGCACCCGCGAATCGTTTCGCATCAGCTTGGCCAGTCGAGCAG
>JBBRID010000417.1:0-3766 GCA_038221635.1 Burkholderiales bacterium | reverse complement strand
TGGGTGGCCTTAGCACCCTCACCCTGCCCCCCCCGCCCCCCCGCCAACCTCGGCCCGTTCGGGTCGTGGTGCTCGAATATGGTTTCGGGATTGCGCACCGCTCAGTGGTGTCGGCGCGTCGGGGTGGGGTGCCCTGTTCTGCGGAAGTCAAGGAGGAGGACGCCGCCGTTCAGGCAGGCGCCGGGGGACATGTAGCAGAACAGGGCAGCCTGCCCCGACGCGTTCTCGGTCCGGACCCGAGGTCCTTCCACGGCCAGCCGATAGAATCGGTTTCCCTTGATTGATGCCGGGATCCAGCGCCCTGGCTGCGGCCCATGTCTGCTCTTCCTGAGTTCGCGGCGGCGCCGGCGTCGGCTCCCGTAGTGATCGTTGGTGCTGGCCTGGCGGGGCTGACGGTAGCCCTGCAACTGGCCGGCAAACGACCCGTCATCGTGCTGGCCAAGCGCGGCATCGAGGAAGGCGCGACAGCCTGGGCCCAAGGGGGCATCGTCGGCGTCCTCGGCGACGACGACAGCATCGAGTCACATGTCCGAGACACCCAGGATGCGGGCGCTGGCCTGGTCGACGAGGAAACCGCGCGTTTCGTGTCCGAAAGCAGTGCGGCAGCGATCGAGTGGCTGGTCGAGCGCGGCGTGCCGTTTTCGGCCAATCCGACCGGGCCATTGGGCCTGCATCTGACGCGCGAGGGCGGCCATGCGGTGCGGCGCATCGCACATGCCGCAGACGCCACCGGCAAGGCCATCCATACCGCGTTGCTGGCCGAAGTCAGGCGGCAGCCCGGTATCGAACTTCGCGAGCGCTGGATAGCTCTGGACGTGATCACCTCTCGTCACCTCAAGCGCATCGAGACGCCCCGTTGCTACGGCGTTTACGTACTGGACATCGACAGCGGACGCGTCGAGACGCTGTCCGCGGCAGCGGTAGTGCTAGCCACCGGTGGCGTTGGCAAGGTCTATCGCTACACGAGCAATCCGGATACTTCCACCGGCGATGGCGTCGCCATGGCCTGGCGGGCGGGCTGTCGGGTCGCCAACATGGAGTTCATCCAGTTCCACCCGACCTGCCTGTACCACCCGCAGGAACGCAGCTTTCTGATCACGGAGGCCTTGCGCGGGGAGGGTGCCCACCTGTTGCTGCCCGGAGCCGATGCCGATTCAGCGCGCTTCATGGCGAATCACGACGACCGGCTGGAACTTGCGCCCCGCGACATCGTTGCCCGCGCGATTGACTTCGAGATGAAGAAACATGGCATGGACTTCGTCTGGCTCGATGCCCGTCACCTGGGCGAGGCATTCCTGATCGAACATTTCCCGACTGTCCACGCGCGATGCCTGGCGCTCGGCATCGACATCGCGCGTGAACCGATCCCCGTCGTGCCGGCGGCGCATTACACCTGCGGCGGTGTCGTGACCGATCTGCATGGCCGCTCCGACGTGCCCGGGCTTTATGGTGCCGGTGAAACAACCTACACCGGTCTGCATGGTGCGAATCGGCTGGCCAGCAATTCGCTGCTCGAATGTGTGGTGCTGGGACGCACCTGTGCGGCCCACATCCTGGCCAATCCCCCGACGGAGTTGCCAGCCTTGCCGGGCTGGGACGAAAGCCAGGTCGAGGATGCTGACGAGCAGGTCGTCATTGCCCACAACTGGGACGAGTTGCGGCTGCTGATGTGGAACTACGTCGGCATCGTTCGCACCACCAAACGGCTCGAACGCGCCCTGCACCGAATCAAGCTGCTGAAGGGCGAGATCGACGATTACTACGCCAACTTTCGCGTCAACCGCGATTTGCTCGAGCTGCGCAATTTGGTCGACTGCGCCGAATTGATCGTTCGCTCAGCCTTGTTGCGGCAGGAGAGCCGCGGCCTGCATTTCAGCCGGGATTTTCCGCAGACGCTGCCGGTCAGTTTTCCCACGGTGCTGGTGCGCAGTGCGCGTAGCGGCAAAAAGCCGAAGGCTATCGGCTTGAGCGGCTGAGCGGCTGCTGCCGGCCTATCCGAGCAGCCAGTGACCCCAGCGCAACCATGCCCACGCGCCGAATTGCACGCTGGTGTACACCACGCAAAGTGCCGCAAATGCGCGCAGCAGTTGGCGAAGCACGACCGTTGAACGATGTTTTCGGCCCCCGTGCGAGGGGTCGCTGGCCGGTTGAGGTTCGACATCCGGCCGGGCCGGAATCGCCGCTGGCTGCGGTTCTGGTGATTCGACGGCCGACGGCGCTGGGCCCGGGGCCGGGGCCGAGATGGCCAAAGCTTCGGCGAGGGTCTTCGTCGCGATCGGTTGCTGTGGCTTTTCCTCCATCCGCGCCGGGGGGGCCGGCGACAGTGACGGTTCGATATCCAGAACTGGAACTGGCCCCGCGCCGGATTGATTCTCGGCCGTGGTGACCTCGTCTTCGACCGGCGCCGATTCTTCGGTGGCCGGGTTGCCGAAATCGATTGCCAGCTGCGGGGCGGCCGCTTCACCATCTCGCGGGATGGGTTGATCGTCGATCACGTGGATCACCGGCCGCAGTGCCGACCAGGTTTTCCACAACAGCGTTGCGGTCGGCTCGTCGAGGGTCCCGTTCTCGACCGCGGCGTCGAGGTCGCGCGGGCTCAGCAGCAATCCGTTGACGCCGTCTCGCGCCAGAACCTGCAGCGTCTGTTCGCAGCGCTGCTCCTGCAACACCTCCTCGACCTTGGTTTCTTCCTCGTTCATCGGCCGGCCGTCTGCATGCTGGTAGCGGGCCTGGAAAGGCTGGCGAGGTGCCGGGAAATGCCCTTCCACCGGCGCCTTGCTGCGGCGCGCCGGCTGGCGAACGTCGTCACCATGCTCTCGCGGGTCGTAGGCTGGAAACAGCACCTTGGGTGCCGAGGCGGTCTCGGCGCGTGGTGTTTCCTGAGCGCGCGACGCCGCCAACTGCTGCTGCAATGCCGCCTTGCGCTGCTCGACACTGAGCGGCGCTGCCGCGGCTTCGAGCAGGTCTGTATTGGCGTCGATCTTCAGCAGCGTCTCGCCGCCCGTGGCTGTCGCCGCCGCCTTGAGTTGACGGTGAATGGGCTTCGCGGAATCGGGCCGTGCGTCTGCTGTTGGTGGCTCCGGGCGGGTCGGCGAGCGGGGCAGGTTCATCGCCAGTCGACGGGACGGCGCTGATGCATCTGGCTCCAGGGCAGCCGCCTGCTCGACCGTTCTGCCACCGGCGATCAGTCGCAGCAGTTTGATGCGGGTCGCGGGGTCGGCCCGTTTCAGGGCGGCGCGCAGTTGCTCGCTCGTCGGTCGCGGCGGTTTCGATGCGGGAGTCGGCTTGTCGAGGGCCGGTGGGGATGGAGTGCTTGTCGGCGGTTCCGGATCGAACGCTCCCAGTTCCTGCATCGACGGCAGCTTTTTGCGGGTGCTCGGAATTTCGCTGGGGTCACCGATGTCCATCTTCGGTTATCGGCCGAGACCGACGGGGCTTGAGCGAAATTTTCTCGACTGTTCTGGCGGGTTCAATCAGGCGGTGTCGGGACGAGCAGCAGCAGGCTGTGTGCGCGCAGTTTCAGAAGGCCCTCCGCCACTTGGTTGTGACCATTGCCCATGCGATCGCCGCTGTCGAATTCGAGCCGCCACCGACCTGGCGGCAATTCGAAAGATCGATCGGCGGTGTCGCCGTTCACCAGTAGCAACAGGGGGTGTTCGGCTCGACCGGGCTGCCTGATGAGGCAGCCGAGCACCCGGCTGTCGGGGTTTCGCCAAACATCGCCTTCCAGAGGCTGGCCGTCGCTGCGCAACCAGGCCAGCCCAGG
>JBBRID010000416.1:0-3775 GCA_038221635.1 Burkholderiales bacterium | reverse complement strand
CGTGACCGCAAGACCCCTGTCGGCGAGCCAGCGCACGTGCCGTCCGCTGCCACATGCCAGGTCCAGGACCGTTGCGCCGGCCGGCAGCAGACTTGCCCAGCGCATGACCCAGGGCGACGCTGCGAGGCTGGCGTGTCTGTCTGCTGTGGCCATCAGAAGCAACTCCACAATTGCTGAGCCATCTGCATCATCATGTCTGGCTGTCGATAGGCTGCGAAGACGAGCAGCAAAGCGGCAATCGCAGCAACCCAACCGGCGATGCGCCAGAAGCGCGAGTGTTTGCGCTGTTCGTGGCCGGTTCCGCTGTCAGGGCTCATGATGCAGCCGGTGCCAGCCGGGTGATCGCCGCTTCACGCACCGGCAGATTGGCCAGCGCCGCGAAGATGCCCAGCGCAACCGCGATCCACCAGACCACGTCGTAGCTACCGGTCGAGTCATAAAGCCGCCCACCGAGCCAGACACCGAGGAAGCTGCCGATCTGGTGGCTGAGGAATACGAAGCCACTGAGCATCGACAGGTATTGAACACCGAAGATCTGTGCCACGGTGGCGTTGGTGGGCGGCACGGTCGACAGCCACAGGATTCCCATCGCGGACGCAAATATATAAACACTCCAGGGCGACAGCGGCACGGTCAGGAACGTGACGATAGCGACCGACCGCAGCAGATAGATAGACGACAGGATGTATTTCTTTGGCATGCGCTGGCCGAGCGATCCGGCCGCGTAGGTTCCAAATACATTGAACAGGCCGATCAGGGCCAGCGCGGTCGTCGCAACGTCCGGGCTCAGTCCCTTGTCCTTCAGATAACTCGGCATGTGCACGCCGATAAACACGACTTGAAAGCCGCAGACGAAATAGCCCGCCATCAACCAGCGAAAACTCGGGTAGCGGAATGCCTCGCGCAGTGCTTCGCCAATGCTCTGTTGCAGTCCGGTGAAGGCAACGGCCTTGCGCTCCCTGAGGCCGAGGGCGAGAGGGATGATCAGCAGCGACAGACAACCGAGCACGAACAAAGCGTTCTGCCAGCCGAACCCGCCAATCAGCCAGTTTTCAACCGGCACCATCAGAAACTGGCCGAACGACCCGGCAGCCGCCGTGACCCCCATCGCCCAACTGCGTTTGTCGGCAGCAACATTGCGCCCGATGACGCCGTACACCACGGCATAGGTCGTTCCCGATTGCGCGAGTCCGAGCATCACGCCGGCGCTGCCAGTGAAGGCGAGCCCCGAAGTGGCAAGCCCCATGAAGACAAGCCCCAGCCCGTACAACACGCTGCCGACCAGCAACACGCGCCAGGCGCCGAAGCGGTCGGCGATCACGCCGGCGAACGGGCCAGCCAGGCCCCAGGCCAAATTCTGGATCGCCAGCGCGAAGGCGAAGGTCTCGCGGCTCCAGCCCCGATCCATCGTGATCGGCTGCAGCCACAGGCCGAAGCCGTGGCGGATGCCCATCGACATCGTGACGATCATTGCGCCGCAAAAAAGCACCTGCCGCATCGACAGTGTGGTCGCGGCAGGACGGTCGATGGCGGATGAAGGCATGCGGGACTGTAGCCAATCGCGCGGAAATCTGCCGCAGCAACGTCAGACCTCATCCCTACAATCCGGCGCCATGGCCACCAAAGCTGCAGGCAAGAACACCACTCCGACCGCCGTCTATGGCGAGGCATCGATCCGTGTACTGAAGGGTCTCGAGCCGGTGAAACAGCGGCCGGGCATGTATACGCGCACCGACAACCCGCTGCACATCATCCAGGAGGTGATCGACAACGCGGCCGACGAGGCGCTGGCCGGGCACGGCAAACACATCGATGTGACGCTGCACGGCGACGGCTCGATCAGTGTCGTGGACGACGGCCGGGGCATCCCGTTCGGCCTGCATGCCGAAGAGCAGGTGCCGGTGGTCGAGATCGTGTTCACCCGGCTGCATGCTGGTGGAAAGTTCGACAAGGGCGGTGGTGCAGCCTACAGTTTTTCGGGCGGCTTGCACGGGGTCGGGGTCAGCGTGACCAATGCCTTGTCGAAGCGGCTAGACGTGAGCGTATGGCGTGAAGGCCAGGTCGCGACGATCGGCTTTGCCGGCGGCGATGTCGTACAAGCCCTGGCACTGCGCAAGCCAACTTCTGGCGAGCGGCGCAGTGGCACCACGGTGCGTGCCTGGCCCGACCCCGGCTATTTCGACAGCCCCGAGCTGCCGCGCCATGACCTGATGCACCTGCTGCGCAGCAAGGCCGTGCTGATGCCCGGCGTCAAGGTTTCGCTGACGGTCGAAAAGACTGGCGACGTGCAGAACTGGCAATATCAGGACGGCCTGCGCGACTATCTGACGCAGAACCTGAATGCCGATCCGGTGATCCCGCTGTTCGAAGGTGCGCACTATGCCGATCGCGGCGAGACCGAAAACTTTGCCGAAGGCGAGGGCGCAACATGGTGCGTCGCGTTCACCGAGGACGGCGCGCCGATGCGCGAGAGCTATGTCAATCTGATTCCCACCGTTGCCGGTGGCACCCATGAGTCGGGCTTGAAGGACGGCATGTTCGGTGCCATCAAGGGCTTCATCGAACTGCACGCCTTGCTGCCCAAAGGTGTCAAGCTGATGCCCGAGGATGTGTTCTCCCGCGCCAGCTTCGTGCTGTCGGCCAAGGTGCTCGATCCGCAGTTCCAGGGTCAGATCAAGGAGCGCCTGAATAGCCGCGATGCGCTGCGTCTGGTGACGACCTACGTCAGGCCGGCACTCGAGTTGTGGCTGAACCAGCATGTCGACATCGGCAAGAAGTTGGCCGAGCTGGTGATTCGCCAGGCGCAGACCCGCCAGCGCGCCAGCCAGAAAGTGGAAAAGCGCAAGGGTTCGGGGGTGGCGGTGCTGCCCGGCAAATTGACCGACTGCGAAAGCCGCGACTTGGCGAACAACGAGTTGTTCCTGGTCGAGGGCGATTCGGCCGGCGGCAGCGCCAAGATGGGTCGCAACAAGGAAACTCAGGCCGTACTGCCGTTGCGCGGCAAGGTGCTCAATGCTTGGGAAGTCGAGCGCGACCGGCTGTTTGCGAACAACGAGATTCACGACATCGCGGTGGCGATCGGCGTCGATCCGCACAGCATGGACGGCGCCGACCTGAGCGGGCTGCGCTACGGCAAGATCTGCATCCTGAGCGATGCCGATGTCGACGGCTCACACATCCAGGTGTTGCTGCTGACGCTGTTCTTTCGGCATTTCCCGAAACTGATCGAGGCCGGCAACATCTACGTCGCCAAGCCGCCGCTGTTCCGCATCGATGCGCCGGCGCGTGGCAAGAAGCCGGCCGCAAAGATCTATGCGCTGGACGAAGGCGAACTCGGTGCAACGCTCGACAAGCTGCGCAAGGAAGGCACGCGCGAAGGGGCATGGACGATCAGTCGCTTCAAAGGCCTGGGCGAGATGAATGCCGAGCAGCTTTGGGACACGACGCTCAATCCCGACACGCGTCGGCTGCTGCCGATCAGCTACGGTGCAGCTGGTCACGCAGCTACCGTGGTTTCGCTTACCAAGCTGATGGGCAAGGGCGAGGCCCAGTCGCGGCGCGATCTGATGGAATTGCATGGGGATGATGTAGAAGTCGACATTTGAGATTCACTCGCGGGATCGAGCGAGGCCGAGGCCGGCGGGTGGCCGGATGCCTGCGTGTCCCCCGACGCCTGCCTGAACGGCGGCGTCTAATCCTTTACCTCCGGCATCCGGCCACCTGCCGCCTTCGGCCAGAGATACCGAGCCTACGCTATTGCGCATACAGCCGGAGG
>JBBRID010000415.1:0-3775 GCA_038221635.1 Burkholderiales bacterium | reverse complement strand
AAGGAGCTGATCGTCAAGGTGGCCGACGATGGCGATTTCTTCGAGCTGCAACCCGAGCATGCAAAAAACATCGTGATTGGTTTCTGTCGCATGGAGGGTCAATCGGTGGGCATCGTCGCCAACAACCCGCTGGTGCTTGCGGGTTGCCTCGACATCAAGAGCAGCATCAAGGCAGCCCGTTTCGTGCGCTTTTGCGATGCATTCAACATTCCGGTGGTCACCTTCGTCGACGTACCCGGCTTCATGCCCGGTACCAGTCAGGAATACGGCGGCATCATCAAACATGGCGCCAAGCTGCTTTACGCCAACGCCGAATGCACGGTGCCGAAGATCACCGTGATCACGCGCAAGGCCTACGGTGGCGCCTACGACGTGATGAGCTCCAAGCACCTGCGCGGCGACGTCAACTTTGCCTGGCCGAACGCCGAGATCGCCGTGATGGGTGCGAAGGGCGCGGTCGAGATCATCTTTCGCGAAGACAAGGGCAACTCGGAAAAGATCGCCGCCAAGGAAGCGGAATACAAAGCCCGCTTTGCCAATCCCTTTGTCGCCGGTGCACGCGGCTTCATCGACGATGTGATCCAGCCGCATGAGACCCGCAAGCGGATCTGCCGTTCGCTGGTCATGCTGCGAGACAAGAAGTTGGAGAACCCGTGGCGCAAGCACGGGAACATTCCTCTGTGACGTGCAGATTGTATGCCTTACACTGAAGTAAGGAAAATGAGGTATTCAAGTCCATGTCGACCGCCACGCTCACGACCAAAGGCCAGATCACCATTCCCGCCGACGTGCGCCGTACCTTGGGCGTTCAGGCGGGCGACCGCGTGGAATTCGTGCAGGTCGACGCCGGCCGTTTCGAGCTCGTCGCGGCCACGCGCTCGGTGCGCGAGCTGAAGGGCCTTTTCGGCAAGCCCGCGCGCACGGTGTCGATCGAGGAGATGAACCGCGCCATCTCCGAACGCGGCGCCATGGCGGCGTCGCGCGGGGGGCGTACGCGGTGATCGGGCTGGATACCAACGTGCTGGTGCGTTACGTGATGCAGGACGACCCGCGCCAGTCGGCCCGCGCCACGCGACTGGTCGAGTCGCTCACGGCCGAGGGGCCGGGCTTCGTGCCCCTGGTGGCGCTGGTGGAGGTGGTGTGGGTGCTGGCAGGCAGCTACGGCCTGACCCGTGTGCAGGTGGCCACGGTGCTGGAGACGCTGCTGCGGAGCAAGGAACTGGTGCTGGACCGCGCCGACATCGTGACCCAGGCGCTGAATCGCTTCGCGGGTGGTGGCGCCGACTTTGCCGATGCGCTGATCGAGCGCATCGCCGCCGCGGCGGGCTGCGAGCAGACGATGACATTCGACGCCGGTGCCATCAAGGCCGCCGGCATGCAGGCGGTGCCCTGAACCATGGCCGCGATTCATGACCTGATTGCGCAGGTGGGCGACAAGCGGCGCAACTGGACAAACTGTTCGACGGAGTTCACTAATGTTCAAGAAGATTCTGATCGCCAATCGGGGTGAAAAGGGCTGCGAAGCAGTCGTTTGGGCGAAGCCAAATTGCATGGTGCGCGCAGCGCACGCAGGCGATGCAACCCCGATGGAGCCAAGCCATGTTTGACAAGATCCTGATCGCCAATCGGGGTGAAATCGCCTGCCGTGTCATCAACACAGCCCGCAAGATGGGCATCCAGACGGTGGCTGTCTATTCGGACGCCGACAAGAACGCTCGCCATGTCGAGTTGGCCGACGAGGCGGTGAACATCGGCCCTGCGCCCTCGCGCGAGTCGTATCTGGTGATGGACAAGATCATCGATGCGTGCAAGCGTACCGGTGCGCAGGCAGTTCATCCAGGTTACGGGTTCCTCAGCGAGAACACCGAATTCGCACGCCGGGTCGAAGAAGAAGGCATTGTCTTCATCGGTCCGAAGTTCAAGGCGATTGCCGCGATGGGCGACAAGATCGCTTCGAAGAAGCTGGCGATCGAAGCCAAGGTCAACACCATTCCCGGTCACAACGCAGCCATCGACACGCCTGAACAGGCCGTCGAGATCGCAAGGGGTATAGGCTACCCGGTGATGATCAAGGCCAGCGCTGGCGGCGGCGGCAAGGGGCTGCGTGTGGCGTTCGACGACAAGCAGGCTCACGAGGGCTTCAGCTCGTGTCGCAACGAGGCACGCAACAGCTTCGGCGATGACCGCGTCTTCATCGAGAAATTTGTCGAGGAACCGCGCCACATCGAGATCCAACTGATCGGCGACGGCCACGGCAACATGGTCTACCTGTGGGAGCGCGAGTGTTCGATCCAGCGTCGCCACCAGAAGGTGATCGAAGAAGCTCCGAGCGCATTTCTGGACGACGCGACACGTCGGGCGATGGGCGAGCAGGCCGTGCAGCTGGCGAAGGCGGTCGACTACCAATCAGCCGGCACGGTCGAATTCGTGGTCGGCAAGGACAAGAGCTTCTATTTCCTCGAGATGAATACACGCTTGCAGGTCGAGCATCCGGTGACCGAAGGCATCACCGGCGTCGATCTGGTCGAGCTGATGATCCGGGTGGCGGCCGGTGAGCCCTTGCCGTTCGGGCAGGCCGATGTGAAGCGCAACGGCTGGGCGATCGAATGCCGGATCAATGCCGAAGATCCGTTCCGCGGCTTCCTGCCGTCGACCGGCCGCTTGACCCGCTTCGCGCCGCCGGCACAGACATGGATCGCCGCGCAACCCGTGCCCGATGGTGGCGGTGTGCGGGTCGATACCGGCGTTGTCGAAGGCGGAGAGATCCCGATGTTCTACGACTCGATGATCGCCAAGCTGGTGGTCCATGGGGTTGACCGCAACGACGCGATCAAGCGCATGCGCGCGGCGCTGAACGCCTTTGCGATCCGCGGCATCAGCTCGAACATCCCGTTCCAGGCCGCCTTGCTGGCGCATCCCAAATTCGTCAGTGGCGACTTCAACACCGGCTTCATCGCCGAGCAATATCCGGACGGCTTCTCGGCCGAAGCGCTGCCTGAGGCCGATACAAGCTTGCTGCGCGTGCTGGCGGCCGTCGCAAACCGAATTCACCGCGATCGATCGGTGGGCATCAGCGGTCAGATGCCTGGCCATGAGTTTGCCGTCAAGCCCGAGGCGGTGGTGATGACGAGCGACGCCAAGGGCGGGCGCGAATCGATGCCGGTGACGGTGAATCCCGAAAACGGGGGGTTCCGCGTGGTGCTCGGGGACGCCAGCCACCACGTCGTGTTTGAGTCGCCGCTGCGCGAATTGGTCATCCACGGGCAGATCGACGGCGAGCCCTTTTGCGCGCAGATCGAACGGCTGGGGCTGGTCTACCGGGTCATTCACGATGGCAACCAGATCGACGCAATGGTGTTGACGCCGCTTGCAGCGCAGATGATGGCGTTGATGCCGTTCAAGGCCGCGCCGGATTTGTCCCGGTTCTTGTTGTCGCCAATGCCGGGGCTGCTGGTCGATGTTCCCGTCAAGCCGGGCCAGAAAGTCGTCGCCGGTGAGAAGCTGGCGGTGATCGAGGCGATGAAGATGGAGAACATTCTGCTGGCGACACAGGATGGCGTGGTGGCCGAGATCACGGCGGAAAGAGGCACGAGCCTTGCAGTCGACCAGGTCATCATGCGCTTTGAATGACGGTGCGGTTCTTTTGTAGCCGTGTGAATTTGTAGGAGCGGGTGGAAGCGCCCGTGAGAATACGAAGAAGGGCAACAATACGGGGGGTAAGCCCGCCAACCGGCAATATAAAGAAAAAAAAGAACAACAGGCCGGTTACGGGGGG
>JBBRID010000414.1:0-3780 GCA_038221635.1 Burkholderiales bacterium | reverse complement strand
GACACCACCCCTTATCTGGGTTTCGGCTATAGCAGTGGATCGGTGGCGGCAGGCTGGGGCTTCAGTGCCGACATCGGCGTGGTAGCACGCAATTCCAGTTCAGGGGGCAAGTTCGGACGGGTCTTGAACGGCGCGCAGTCGGTGGATGATCTGCTGCGTGAAATGCGCTTGGCGCCGCTGTTGAATATCGGCGTTTCGTACTCGTTCTAGGACTCGCCAGCCGTCAAGGCTGCGGCACGCCTGCGGACTTGCCGTCCGGGCGCGGGCCAGAATTGCGTTATGCCGTATAAACAGTGATCCAGATCTTTCCAATCTCCAGAGAAACGCCATGAGCAACGTGCAAGAACGCATCGACCAACTCGTCAAATCACACCGGATCGTCCTCTTCATGAAGGGAACGTCCCAGTTCCCGATGTGCGGCTTTTCGGGCCGCGCGATCCAGATCCTGAAGGCCTGTGGTGCCACCGAAGTCACCACTGTCAACGTGCTGGAGGATGAGGAAGTTCGCCAGGGCATCAAGGAATACGCCAACTGGCCAACTATCCCTCAGTTGTACGTCGATGGCGAATTCGTCGGCGGCTCGGACATCCTGATCGAAATGCACGAGGCCGGTGAACTGCAGCAGATGATCGGCGCCAAGAACTGAGCACCGCAGTGAGCCAACGCGTGGTGGTCGGGATCACCGGCGCCACCGGAGCAATCTACGGCGTCAAACTGCTGGCCCGGTTGAGACAGGCCGGGACACAAACCCATCTGGTCGCCAGCCCGGCAGGCGTGATCAATGTTCATCACGAACTCGGGCTCGATCGCGCCGCGTTGGAGGCCTTGGCCGATGTCACCTACTCACCGGCCGACATCGGCGCGGCGATCGCCAGCGGGTCATTTGCTACCCACGCGATGGTCATCGCACCGTGCTCGATGCGAACGCTGGCAGCCGTCGCTCACGGCATGTGCGACAACCTGTTGACCCGCGCGGCCGATGTCAGCCTGAAAGAGCGGCGCCGCCTTGTTCTGATGGTGCGCGAGACCCCTTTCAACCAGGCGCATCTGCGCAACATGCTGGCGGTGACCGAAATGGGGGGCATCGTCTACCCGCCCCTGCCGGCCTTCTACCACCACCCGAAGAGCATCGACGAGATGGTCGATGAAACCCTCGAGCGGGTACTGTCGATTCTGGCTCTGGAGTCGGCAAGGCCGAAGAGCTGGAACGGCCTGCCAGGCAAGTCCTGAGCGACGATGACCCCGCGTCAGGCGCTCGAGGGCGCTTCCCAGCGCCGTTGCGCCCCAAATACCAGGTTGGGGTACTCGGGTCGTCCTCGGCTGCCGTTGTAGCGGCCCAGCGCCAGAGACAAGTCGCCGCGTTCGATGTCCAGGTAGTGCCGCATGATCACGCAGCCGAAGCGAAGATTGGTCTGCATGTGGAACAGGCGCGCCGGCTCGCCGTCGCCGATCAGACGGGCCCAGAACGGCATCACCTGCATGTAGCCGCGCGCGCCAGCCGAACTGATTGCATATTTTCGGAAGGCGCTTTCTACCTGAACGATGCCGAGCACCATGGCGGTGTCGAGCCCGGCGCGCTTGCTCTCGTACCAGATGGTCTCGAGAAACTCGGTGCGGTTCAGCTGGTCGGACTTGTAGCGTTTCAGCCGCTCGCCCATCTCTTCGATCCAAGCCGAATAGGCCGCCTTGCTCTCGGCGCTGCCGAACACCGGCTGGGGCGGCGAGCTGTTGGCGATTGACGCCGACAGCGCAGAGCGGACCGAATCCATCAACGGTTCTTCAACCTGTCCGCCAGCCACCGCCGGCGCGACCCGGCCCAGCAGGCAGGCGCCAGCCCCGGCCATCAGCCAGGCGCGCCGCTGCAGTGAAAAGGTGTCGGGCGTTTTCGTCATTCAGACAATCTGGAAAGGACGACGCCGGCCGCGTCGTCGAAGTTGATCGTGACCGGGCTGGCGTCACCGCGTCGCTGGAACTCGACCTGGCCTTCCTTCAGGCCCCGGTCCGACAACACGATGCGCAAAGGCACGCCGATCAATTCCCAGTCGGCGAACATCGCACCAGGACGCTCACCACGATCGTCGAGCATGACATCGATCGATGCATCGAGCAATTGTTGGTGAAGGGTGTCGGCAGCCGCTTTGACCGTCGCTGACCGGTCGTAGCCGATCGGGCACAGCACGATCGAAAACGGCGCCAGCGCTATCGGCCAGGAAATGCCGCGCTCGTCGTTGTTCTGTTCGATTGCGGCGCCGAGAATCCGCGTCACACCGATGCCGTAACAGCCCATTTCCATCAATTGCGGTTTGCCCTGTTCATCGAGGTAGGTGGCATTCATCGCCTTGCTGTAATGATTGCCGAGCAGAAAAACATGACCGACCTCGATGCCGCGCTGGATTTGCAGTCCGCCGCCGCCATCGGGTGAAGGATCACCGGCAAAGACATCCCGGATATCGGCCACCAGATCTGGTTCGGCAAGGTCTCGACCCCAGTTCACCGAAGTGAAATGGAAATCGGCCTCGTTTGCTCCGCATATGAAATCGCTCATTGCGGCGACCGTGCGGTCCGCTACTACCTTGACAGCCTGTTTCATGCCGATCGGCCCCAGGTAGCCGGCACGGCATCCGAAGTGGGACTCGATCTCTTGACTGGTGGCGAAGCGAAATCCGCTGCCCAGCCCGGCCACCTTGCTGGCCTTGATTTCATTCAAGGAATGATCGCCGCGCACCAGCAACAACCAGATCTTGGTCTGGCTGACGTCCCCGGCCGCATTCTTTTCATCGGTAGCAAGCACCAGTGACTTGACCGTTTTCTGCAGCGGCACGTCGAGCAGCTCGGCCACGTCACGGCAGGTGGCCTTGCCCGGCGTCGGCGTCTTCTGCATCTCTGCGGAAGGTGCGGCCCGTCCGTCAGCCGGAGTAACGGCTTCCGCCATCTCGATATTGGCGGCGTATTCAGAGGTCGGGCAATAGACGATCGCATCTTCGCCGGTGTCTGCAATCACCTGGAACTCGTGCGAGCGAACACCGCCGATCGAGCCGTTGTCGGCAGCAACCGCGCGAAACCGCAGACCCATGCGGGTGAAGATCGCTTCATACGCGGCATACATCGCGTCGTAGCTCTTGCCTGCCTCTTCGATGTTGCGGTCGAAGGAATAGGCATCCTTCATGGTGAACTCACGACCGCGCATGATGCCGAAGCGAGGCCGACGCTCGTCACGGAACTTGGTCTGGATGTGATAGAAATTTTTCGGCAAGGCGCGATAGCTGCGCAACTCCTGACGGGCGATATCGGTGATCACCTCTTCGGATGTCGGCTGGATCACGAAATCGCGCTCGTGCCGGTCTTTTACGCGCATCAGTTCCGGACCCATCTTCTCGAATCGACCGGTCTCCTGCCACAACTCCGCGGGCTGAACCACCGGCATCAGCAATTCAACGGCGCCGGCGCGGTTCATCTCTTCGCGAATGATCGCCTCGACCTTGCGAATGACCCGCAAGCCCATTGGCATGTAGCTGTAGATGCCGGCGCTGAGCCGCTTGATCATGCCGGCGCGCATCATCAACTTATGGCTGGCGACCTCGGCATCGGAAGGAGCTTCCTTGAGGGTGGAAATGAAGAACTGGGAGGCTTTCATGCAAGTCGTGAAAGTGGGCTCACGCGCGCCGACGGCCTCGATGGATTTCGCGTCGGCCATGGGGGAACCCAGGGGGTTGCATCGCGTCATGCCGGTGTAATAATCGTTTCAACGCGAATTTTGGGGTTGATTATGCTCGACCGTGA
>JBBRID010000413.1:0-3789 GCA_038221635.1 Burkholderiales bacterium | reverse complement strand
GGTTCGACGCGCAGCTTGCGGCGCACCACGCTGGCAGACGACGCCGCATGCACCATCAGGGCATCACGGCCATCCTTGCTCTGGGCTACATAGCGGCTGGAGCGCTTGCCGGGAAAAGTCTGGTGCGCCCAAGACGAGGTGTGGCCCCCGCTCGACGACGCGCGAGCCCAGCCGCTGGTCGCAAGCTCGTTCGCGCCGCTGTCGGGGGTCGGCGTCGCGCAAGCAGCCAACAGGGCAAGCGCTGCGAGCGTGAACGCAAACCTCGAGAGCTGGCACACGACAGTTGAGTTCATCATCGGCAACGCTGGGGTCGGGGCCTGCATTGTCGGGTCAGGCGGGTTCTCGCTAAGGTATACGGACAATTGATCGAGCAAAGCGCCATCCGTGCGACGATGCGGCATGCCGAATCAACACGACCTGTTCATCTACGGCGCCACTGGCTTCACTGGCCGCCTGATCGCCGAATACCTGCTGACCACCCAAGGGGTTGGTGGCAAGCTGCGCTGGGCGATGGCCGGTCGGAACCTCGACAAGCTGAAGCAGGTTCGCAAAGCGATCGGCGCCGGAACCAGGCTGCCCTTGCTGGCGGCCGACGCGAGCAATCCGCGCGAGCTGGCCAGACTGGTCGGCAGCACGAAAGCCCTGATCACCACCGTCGGACCCTACCAGCGCCACGGCGAGGCCTTGGTCAAGGCCTGCGCCAATGCAGGAACCGACTACCTGGACCTGTGCGGCGAGCCGGTCTGGATGACGCGGATGATTCCGCAACTCGAACGCCCGGCTCGTGCCAGTGGCGCGCGCATCGTCTTTTCCTGCGGCTTCGATTCGATTCCGTTCGACCTGGGCGTGGTCTTTTTGCAGCACGAGGCGAAGCGCCGCTTCGGCGCCGCGTTGCCACAAGTCGGCGGCAGAGTGAAATCGATCAAGGGCGGTCTTTCGGGTGGCACGGCGGCCAGCGCCTTGGCTACCTTCGAGGAGATTGCCGACGACCCGCAACTGGCCCGCACCATGGCCAACCCGTTCGCCCTGACACCGGGATTCCGAGGCCCACCACAGCCCGATGGCGAATCGGCGCTCTACGACGAACTGGCCGCGTCGTGGACCGGCCCTTTCATGATGGCGACGATCAACACGAAAAACGTGCATCGCACCAATGCACTGCGTGGCCATCCCTGGGGTTACGACTTCCGCTACGACGAGCGGCTGATGACCGGCGGCGGCGCCAGGGGCCGGGTGCAGGCGCTGATGCTGGCCGGCGGCAGCCGGGCCCAGTCGGCACTGTTGTCGTTCGGACCGAGCCGTCAGTTGCTGCAACGCTTCGTGCTGCCGCAACCGGGTGATGGCCCGATGCCCGAGGCGCGCGCACAAGGCCGCTACGACCTGCGCTTCCATGGCCGCAGCGCCGATGGCCGCCACACGCTGGCGGCCTCGGTCAAAGGCGATGCCGACCCCGGCTACGGCTCGACCTCGAAGATGATCACCGAAGCCGCGTTGTGCCTGCTGAACGATGTTGACGGCGAGGCCACCCCGGGTGGCGTCTGGACGCCAGGTGCGGCAATGGGCCTGGCGCTGGTGCGGCGCTTGCAAGAGCGTGCCGGGTTGCGCTTCGCGATCGAGGAACAGGCTTGAGTCCCATGCGGCACAAGGCCCGGCAGTGCGCACTGCCCGCTCAAGGGTCGCACGCCGGGTAGCATTCGCCGATGTCTGCTGCACGATTGATGGCCACGCTGCTGGCGCTGATCACGCGTTTAATCACCGGCGCGCAAGGCCACTGGAAAGGCTGCCCTCCCGAGGCCACGCAGCGCATCTATTTCGCCAATCACCAGAGCCACCTCGACTGGGTGTTGATATGGGCAGCATTGCCAAACGAGTTGCGGGCCCGCACGCGGCCGATTGCCGCGCGCGATTACTGGGCGTCGAGCCCGTTTCGCAAATGGCTGACCAGCGAGGTGTTTCGTGCCGTTTATGTGAGCCGCCAGCGAACCGACGATCAGGATCCGCTCGAGCCGCTGGTCGATGCGCTGGAGCATGGCGATTCGCTGGTGATCTTTCCCGAAGGCACACGCAGCAGCAAGGGCCTGCCGCAGCCGTTCAAGAGCGGGCTGTATCACCTGGCAAAGCAGTTTCCCAAGGTGCAACTGGTGCCGGCCTGGATCGACAACGTGCAACGCGTGATGCCCAAGGGCGAGGTGGTGCCGGTGCCGGTGTTGTGCACCGCCACGTTCGGCACGCCATTGGCGTTGCAGCCCGACGAGACCAAAGCGGCCTTCCTCGAACGCGCCCGCCATGCCGTGGTCGCACTGCGGCCCAGGTTGACATGAGCGCTTGCGCGCGCAGCGCGAGGGTGCCAACTTGAGCGCTTCCGCCCGGCCGTTTCGAAGGAAGCGCTGCGTCCCGCTCGGCGGGACCGCGCGCAGCGCGAGGGTGCCGAATTGAGCGCGTTGCGCTCACTCGATGTCAGCCAGCAGGTGGCGCTGCTGTTCGTGATCGTATTCGGGCTGCTGACGCTGGCGAGCCTGGCTGTTTTCCAGTTCGTCATCCGTCGCGCCGACGAGGAAAATCGGCTCGACGATCGCCATGCTCGGCTCACCCGGGACCTGCGTGCCATGTGGGTCGGCACCTGCATCTTCTGGTTGGCCTGGGTTTCCGGGCCGATTGGTGCGACGCTGCTATTCGGCGTGATCTCGTTTCTCGCACTGCGCGAGATCATCACGCTGGCGCCAACGCGACGCGGCGATCACCGCAGCCTGATCCTAGCCTTCTTCATCGTGCTGCCGCTGCAATACGTGCTGGTCGCCAACCGCAGCTACGAGATCTTCAGCGTTTTCATCCCGGTCTACGTGTTCCTGGCGATTCCGGTCGTCAGCGCACTGGCCGGTGATCCGCAGCAGTTTCTCGAGCGCAACGCGAAGATCCAGTGGGCAATCATGGTCTGCGTATTCGGTCTCAGCCATGCGCCGGCCTTGTTGCTGCTCGAGTTCACCGGTTACGAGGGCCGCGGCGCTTTTCTGCTGTTTTTCCTGGTCATCGTCGTGACCAGTGCGCAGTTGGTTCAGGAGGCGGCCAGCCACTGGCTGCGGCGCCGCCCGGTGGCGCGCCACATCGACCGCTGGTTTTCGCTGCGCGCCTGGATGGCCGGTGCGGCGAGCGCCGCGCTGATCGGCGCAGCGCTGTACTGGATCACGCCAATGAAGGCCCCGCAGGCGCTGGCGATGGCCTTCATCGCGGCGGCCGCCGGCACACTCGGCGAGTTCGTCATGAAGGCCCTGAAGAAGGATGCCGGCGTGCGGCATTGGGGCAACCTGAGTTCGGTGACCGGTGCGGTCGGTCTGCTCGACCGGGTGGCGCCGCTGTGTTTTGCAGCACCGGTGTTCTTTCACTCGATGCGCTGGTATTTTCAGATCAAGTTTTGAAATTCGCCCCGCGCTGGCGCTGAGTCCGCTCGATTGCGACGGGGATTTCCGCAGAACGACTGCACGACATCTGCCAGGGCTCGCCGTGACACCCGACCTCCGGCAATTGGCACAGGCCTCGGCGGTCGGCTGCTGACAAGCACCGCGGCAGCGGTGTTCAGACCCGCGTCACGACCCCGTTTTGATCATCGGCAACAGCATGCGTTCTGCACCGCTCGCCCGACGATGCGATGATTGAGGGTCGATTGCCGCCCTTTGGCCGGCATCCCCGCTCCCGCAACCCAGAACCAGGCCCGACATGAACACAGCCACCTATTCCGACACCCGCCTGCTGATCGCCAACGAATGGTGTGATGCTGCCAGCGGCAAGACCATC
>JBBRID010000412.1:0-3790 GCA_038221635.1 Burkholderiales bacterium | reverse complement strand
GAATCGGCCCCAGCGAGGACAGTTCTTGCCGGATTTGCAGCCCCATAGCCCAGCTATGGGGCAAAAAGACGGTGAGAAATGGACCGCTGCGGTCGATTCGCAGCCGACGCTCCCCAAGCCCGACAGGCTCCTAGGGCGATCAGCGGTTCAGCGCCTCGGTGGCGGCCGGCGCGGCTTCGAGCCGGGTCGATGCGCCGACCGGTTTGCAGACGGCTTGATCACCGGCCGGCCGATATCGGCCAGCAGCAAGGTCGCTCGCACCAGTTCCTCGACGGCGACTTCCAGGCTGGCTGGTGGCTCCAGCGCCTCGATTGCCAGCAGGATGTCGTCGGCGTCTTCGAGGTCGTCGGGGTCGAGGTGGCGATACAACAGCACCAATGCATCGTCCAGCGCCGGTCCCGCGCGGTCCATCAGCGCCGGGAAATGTTCGAGCGCCGTGACGAACCCGGCGACCCAGGGATAGACCGCATCGACTTCGGGCGGCGGGCCATCACTGTCATCGGCCTGCTCGGTGTCCGTGTCGCCATCGATGTCGAGCTCGAACACCCAGGGGTCGAACCATTGCCGGCGGCCGATTGCCGAATCGAGCTCGGCGTGGCGGCGTCGGATCAGTGCGTGCAGCGGGCCGGAATCGAAGTTTTTCGGCAATGCGGTGCCCGCTTCCACGTCGGTCACCAGTGGCAGCCAGCGGCTCTCGGCAATGCGCGACGGCTGCACCAGCACGCCGCACAAAAAGCCATCGAGCATGCTGACATCCAGCGCCTCCAGCGGTGCCGGTACGCTGTCCAGCAGGGTTTGCAACTGCTCGAGTTCGGCCTCGCCCAGTGCCGCACCCGCCTTTGCCATCACGGGTGTCTCTGTGGGGGCGTGCCGGTGTGTGGGGCGGTTCACCACGGCACCATCTGTGTACAGCGGAACAAGGCCATCTTCTTGCCGCCTTGTTCAATCGGCCCGAAGACGATGGCCGACCAGACCTGGGTGGTACAGCCGATGTGTTCGGCCTCGGTGACGCAGCGGATCATGCCGCTCTTTGCAGTGCCGAGGAAGTTGCTCTTCAGCTCGATTGTCGTGAAGCCCTTGGAGCCTTCTGGCAGGTGCGCACGGCAGGCATAACCGGCGCAGCTGTCAGCCAAAGCAACGACGCTGGCGACGTGCGGAAAACCGTTTGGGACGCGCATCCAGTCCTGCCGTTCGAGCTGGGCCTGCAAGCGGCCCTCGACCAGTTCAGTGACGGTGAGGCCGAAGTGGCCGGGCAGCGTTCCCTGCTGGTTTTCATGCAGGCTCGCGATGGTGGCGTCGGATCTAAGCAAACCGGGCTCCTCAGGAATGGATGGCGGGCTGTTGGGCAGGGTCATTCAGCGGGCCATGATGCCAGCGCACCGGCTGGGCGGGGATTGCCGCGGCCGGCTTCACCGCTTCGTCGTCGATTGCGCGTGCGCGCAACTGGCCGCAACCGCCGTCGACATCCTGCCCGGCAGACTGGCGCAGCGTTGTCAGGATGCCGCGGCTGCGCAACTGGCGCGCCAGGTCTTCGCAACGCGCCCAGTCGGGACGACGCCACGGCAGATCCGGCACGCAGTTGTAAGGAATCAGATTCAGGATGGCGTAGTTGGTGGCCAGCAATTTGACGATGCCATCGATTTCGGCCGCGCCGTCGTTGACGCCGTCGATTAGCGTCCATTGGTATTGAGTCGGGTAGCCGGTGGCGCGCGCGTAACGCTCGGCCATCTCGACCATCGAGCCGATCTCCAAGCGCGGTGCACGTGGCAACAAGCGGGTTCGCAGGTCGAGATCTGTCGTGTGCAGCGACAACGCCAGTGCCGGCCGCACCTGATCGCTCCGCAGACCGAGCAGCCACGCGAAAGCGCGCAAATCGCCGACCGTCGAGAACACCAGATTCTTGTGACCGATGCCCCCCGCCGTGCCGAGCAGTTCGATGGCTTGCACCACGTTGTCGAGGTTGTGTGCCGGCTCACCCATGCCCATGAAAACGACCTTGCGCACCGGGCGCAGCGTGCGGGCCAGCGCCACCTGCGCAACGATTTCGGCGCTGCCGAGCTGGCGCAACAGGCCGCTGCGTCCGGTCATGCAGAACACGCAGCCAACCGCGCAGCCGATTTGGGTCGACACGCACAGGCCGTCGCGCGGCAGCAGCACACTTTCGATCAGCTCGCCTTGCCCAGTGCGCACCAGCAATCGCGACGAACCGTCGTTGCCGGGATATTCGGCATGCAGCGTGGCCAGCGCCTGCAGCTGATCTGTCAACGCCGGCAGCACGTTGCGAACCGCTGCCGGCAGAAAATTCTCCGGCCGCCGTTTGCCCGAGTGTTGCGGCAAAGCCATTGCCCACAGGCGCAGGATCCGCGCCACATGAAGTGGTTTGGCGCCGGCCGCTGCGAGCCGTTGGCGGAGATCGTCGATGCGCATGGTTGGGGGTAATTGTCGCTTTGCGGCATGGTCATGTGCGACATCGCTGTGCAAGTGGGCTGAATCGGCGTAAGGTTTTGAAACAGCGCCGGTGCTCGATGCATGCGGCAAGCGTCAACAGCAGGAGGCCAATCGTGAACCCAGAAGCAGCCATCGACACCTTTCGTCTGGACGGAAACTTTGCGGTGGCACAGGTCCTGCCCCAAGGGCTGACCACGGTAACCGAAGATTCACCCGCCATCTGGGTCATGACCGACCTGACGCAAATGCGGGCGGCAACGACAAGGCCGGCAACCAGTCTGCGGCAGGCCGAACAGATGATGATCCATCAGGGCGTGCGGATGTTGTTCGTGATCACCGACATGCCGTCGATCGAAGGCCTGATCACCAGCACCGATCTCAGCGGCGATCGGCCGATGCGGCTCGTCAACGAGAGACACGTGCATTTTGACGAATTGAACGTCGGTGACGTGATGACGCCGCTGCACTTGCTCGACGCGATCGATCTGGATGACATGCAGTCGGCGACGGTTGGCAATCTGATCGCCACGCTGAAGCGCTTTGGCAGGAATCACCTGCTGGTGGTCGAAAAGTCCGGGGCCAAGACACCGCGCCGCATTCGTGGCGTGATCTCGCGCGCCCAGATCGAGCGGCAGCTCGGCAAGACCATCGTCATCACGCAGATCGCCAATAGCTTTTCAGAGATTGAGCGCGCCTTGTTCTGACGCTCTGAATGGGCCGCGCTTGACCCGTGTATGAGGTTGCTGGCGCCGGGCGCTCGGTGCGTCAATTTAAACAGGCTCTAGACTTCCGGGTGCAGCACACTCAGGAGACCAGTTCATGGGCGCACCCGAAGCCTTCACCGCCACCACCGAAGTCGGCCATTTCATCAATGGCCGCAACGTAGCCAGCAGTAGCGGGCGCCGACAGCCGATCTACAACCCGGCCAGCGGTGCAGTCGCGCGGCAAGTTGCCCTGGCCTCGGTCGACGATGTCGACGCCGCGGTGGCTTCGGCAGTGGCGGCGCAGCCGGCCTGGGGCGATACCCCGCCGATCCGCCGCGCGCGGGTGCTGAACAAGTTTCTCGAACTGGTCAACCAGCACAAGGACACGCTTGCGGCGATGATCACCGCCGAGCACGGCAAGGTGTTCACCGATGCGCAGGGCGAAGTGTCCCGCGGCATCGACATCATCGAATTCGCCTGCGGCGTGCCGCAATTGCTGAAGGGCGACTTCACCGACCAGGTGTCGACCGGTATCGACAACTGGACCCTGCGCCAACCGCTGGGCGTCGTTGCCGGCATCACGCCGTTCAACTTCCCGTGCATGGTGCCGCTGTGGATGTTTCCGATCGCGCTGGCCG
>JBBRID010000411.1:0-3801 GCA_038221635.1 Burkholderiales bacterium | reverse complement strand
GACTACCGCATCGCCTTCGATCACGCGCCGGTCGGCCTGGTGCTGTCGCGGCAGCGGCTGATGGTCGATTGCAACCTGGCGATGCTGGAGATGTTTCGCAGCACCCGCGAGGCGCTGGTGGGCCGAAGCTTCGAGGTCTTGTACCCGTCGACCGCCGAATTCGAGCGCACCGGCCACCGCATCCTGGCGCAACTCGACGGCCGCGGCAGCTACGCTGACGAGCGGGTGATGAAGCGGGTCGGCGGTGCGCGCCCCGGCGAGCTGTTCTGGTGCCATGTCGCGGGCCGGGCGCTCGACGCACGTCAACCGCACGCAGCCGGCATCTGGAGTTTCGAGGACTTGTCGTCACGCCGCCAGTTGAAGCTCGATCTGACGCCGCGCGAACGCGAGATCGCCGCATTGCTGATCGACGGGCTGACGAGCAAGCTGATCGGCAAGCGGCTGCAGATCAGCCCGCGCACCGTCGATGTGTATCGGGCAAGGTTGATGAAGAAATATGGCGCGGCCAGTACGCCGGAGTTGGTGCACAAGTTGGTGTCGGCGTGAGAGATAAAAATCTTTAGGGAGCGGCTTCAGCCGCGCTTCGGGCTTTTCGCCACGCCGCACCGTCGCGATGTCCGAATACGCAAGCGCGGCTGAAGCCGCTCCTACGGACGCAAGCCTTTAAACCAGATGCGCCCTCAACCAATCCGGCATCGGCACTGATTTCTGTTGCTTGAAATCGACCCACACCGTGCGGGCGCCGCCGCATGCGTAAATGAAACCCGGCTCATCGCTGCGTTCCATCGTCACGTAGGTTTCGAAACTGCTGCGACCTGGATTGGCGACAAAGTGTTTCGCAACGATGTCGCCGGGATACTCGAGCTGCTTGATGAAATTGCAGAAGGCGTTGACGATCACAGGCCCTTCGCCGTTCGGGTTCGGCGGTGAGCCGATCTCGTCGAACCAGGCAACCCGGATGACCTCGAAATAGCGAAAGTACAGCGTGTTGTTGACATGCCCCATCGCGTCGAGATCGCCCCAACGGATCGGCATCGTCATCTCGAAAACGAGCTTCTTTTCTTCGGGTAGATCGAATCGCATCGGTTGTCAGTTCTGGTTGCCGGCGACGCCCAGTTCGGCGTAGAGACGCTCCACAAGGCCGCGCAACTCGTCCAAATCGGCGCGCAACTTCGCTTGTTGTGACTTCAACGCGGCAATCTCGCCGCTGGCGACGAAGCCGTCACCATCGCTGGCCACCGGCATCGCGGAGATGTCGACATCTCCACACAGCAGATGCGTCCAGCGGGCTTCGCGGGCACCCGGCGCGCGCGGCAGCTTCAGGGCCAGCGGGCCGCCCTTCTCATCAGCACGTTCGGCGAGTTCGTCGAGAAATCCGTCGACCGATGAGATATCGGCAAAGCGATGCAGTCGTTCGCTGTTGGCTCGCAACTCGGCACTCGTCTGCGGGCCGCGCAGCATCAGGGTGGCCAGCAAGGCAACCGATTGCGACGGCAGAGCGAGCACACGCGTCATGTTGTGTTCGTAGCGTGTGACCCGCGACCCGCTGCTCTCGAATGCCAGGTGCAAGGTCTTCAGCGAGTCGACCGCCTCCTGTATTTCAGCCTCGGTCGCGTTGATCACCGGATCGCGCGTCGTCTTCTGGTTGCAGCCGGCCAGGAGGCTGTTCAGCGACAGGGGATAGCTGTCCGGCACGGTGTGGGCCTTCTCGACCAGCACCCCCAGCACACGTGCTTCCAGCAAAGACAGCGCTCTCATCGCAGTCATGATCGAGCAGGAGCCGCAGGCGAAAACTGACCAAGCACCACGCCGCAGGCGCTGCGGGGGTGGCACATCATCACACTGCGAAGCCGTCGTCGGCCTGGATGACCGCGCCGTTGATGAAATGGCTTTCATTGGCGCACAACATCATCAGCACCGCGTCCAGATCCTGCGGCTGGCCGACCCGCTTGCGCGGCAACATGTCGATCAGCTTCTTGCCGGCTTCGGTTTGCCAGTGGTGGTGATTGATCTCGGTATCGATATAGCCCGGACACAAGGCATTGACATTGATGCCGAACCGGCCCCATTCGAGCGCCATCGCTCGCGTCATGTGGATCACCGCGGCCTTGCTCATGCAATAGACGCCAATCTGGTTCAACACCCGCAGCCCGGCCATCGAAGCGATGTTGACGATCCGGCCGCCGATATAGGTGCCTGGCGCCGAGCCCTTGGCACGTGCCAGCATCCGCTTGCCGACTTCCTGCGCCATGAAAAACGCGCCTTTTGTATTGGTATCGAAGACGAAGTCGAAATCGTCTTCGGTGACATCCACCAGCTTCTGCGTGGTGCTGACCCCCGAGTTGTTGATCAGGATGTCGATGGCCCCCATCTCGGTTTCGGCATGGGCGACGGCGGCCTTGATGCTGCTCTGATCGGTCACGTCGACGGCAACCACATGGGCGTCGCCGCCATCGGATTCGATCTCGGCGCGCAACGCCTTCAAACGCTCGACGCGCCGGCCGGCCAGCACCACCGCCGCGCCCGAACGTGCCAGCGTCTTGGCGAACTGTGTGCCCAGTCCGCTCGATGCACCGGTGATCATCGCAACCCGTCCCGACAAGTCGATTTGGTAACTCATGCTGACTCCGAAATCATCTGGTTCATGTGGCAATTGAAGCCAGCCCACATGCGACTGACCTTCGCTGTCAAGATAGCACGAAGCCGATTTAGGAAACTCTGAAAGTCAGGCCTACACCGTGGCTGCGGCTGGGGCCGAAAAAAAGAACGATCGTGCTTTTCAAGCCCTCGCGTCGTTACAATCGCGGGCAAAATGACGCCCCAATCGACTGGATCTTGCATGACACCTGAAGCCTTGTTGGAAACACACGGACCACGCGAATCGATGGAATACGACGTGGTCGTCGTCGGCGGTGGCCCGGCCGGATTGGCAACCGCCATTCGCCTGAGGCAGTTGGCGGCCGAACACGGCAAAGAGGTCTCGGTCGTGGTGCTCGAGAAGGGATCTGAGCCGGGCGCACACATTCTGAGCGGCGCCATCATGGACCCGGCCGGCCTCACAGAGCTGCTGCCGAACTGGAAAGAACTCGACGCGCCGCTGAACCAGGCCGTGAGCGAGGACAAATTTCTCTTCCTCAGTGAAACCGGTGCCAAGGCGACCCCTGATTTTTTCTTGCCCGACTGCTTCAAGAATCACGGCAACTACATCGTCAGCCTGGGCAACGTCGTGCGCTGGCTCGGCCAGCAGGCCGAAGGCCTGGGCGTCGAGATCTTCCCTGGTTTCGCGGCTGCAGAGGTCTTGTACAACGGTGATGGAAGCGTCAAAGGCGTTGCCACCGGCAACCTCGGCATCGGCAAGGATGGCGAGCCGATGGACAATTTCCAGCTCGGCATGGAACTGCATGGCAAGTACACCATCTTTGCCGAGGGTTCGCGCGGACATCTGGGCCGCCAGCTGATTGCAAAATTCAAGCTCGACGACGGCAAGGATCCACAAAGCTACGGCATCGGGCTGAAGGAATTGTGGGAGATCGATCCGGCCAAACACCAACCCGGACTGGTGATTCACACCGCCGGCTGGCCGCTCGACGACAACACCTATGGCGGGTCGTTCCTGTACCACGCCGACAACAACCAGGTCGCACTCGGCTTCGTGGTTGGCCTGGACTACAGCAACCCCTGGCTCAGCCCGTTCGAGGAGTTTCAACGCTGGAAAACGCACCCGGAGATCCGCAAATACCTCGAGGGCGGCAAACGCATCGGTTATGGCGCGCGGGCGATTACAGCGGGCGGCATCCTCAG
>JBBRID010000410.1:0-3807 GCA_038221635.1 Burkholderiales bacterium | reverse complement strand
TCGCCACCGGAAACGATGTCGAAGCCACAGCCGGCCTCGGCCAGTGTCTGGAGCACGGCGAGGTTGGGATTCGCCTTCATCGCAAAACAGATCAGGTGATCCCGGCCGACCAGGGCCCGGCTGTACGCTGCCGCCGCATCCAGCATGGCCGCACGCGAATAGACATACAACGGGGTGCCGTGGCGAGACGCCAGTTCATCGAGCGTGCAGTCTTCGACCGCGAGTGAATCGCCGTGATAGGCGACATAGGGAGAGCCGGGCAGGTTCATGTGTCAGCGGATCGGACGAACACTCGATGCCGATGCGGCGGGTGCCGCGGCGGCGGAAGGCGGTGGTGATGGAGCGGACACTGGCTCAGGCGGTGTCAATGGCCCTTTCTGACCACAAGCGAACAGCCCCGGTATGGCGAGCAGCAGCAGGCACATGGCTGGCCGCAGCCGGCCTCTGCAAGGAGGTGGTCTTTGCGCCGAACATGTCGCGCCGCTCGCTACACTGTGTGATTCCACCTGGTTTTGCATTTGAGGATTCTATCGACCATGACCCAGCCAGCCGCGTCAGATTCCGGTTCATCCGATGCCTTGTCAGACGCCGAATACCGTACCCGAACCGATTCCGTGTTGGCTGCAATCGAGGCCACGGTCGACCGCTGGCTGCAGCAGGATGTCGTCGATATCGACAGCAGTCGCACCGGCGGTCTGCTCGAATTGAGTTTTCCGAACGACAGCAAGATGGTCATCAATACCCAGCCACCATTGCAAGAGCTGTGGCTGGCGGCGCGAGGCGGCGGTTTCCACTACCGGTATCGCGACGGCCACTGGGTCGATACCCGCGATGGCAGCGACTTCTACGATGCGCTTTCACGCTGCGCCAGTGAGCAGTCCGGCAAGGACCTGAGCTTCACGGAATGAGCGGGCCGTGCTGCGAATCGACTAGCGCTTGAACAGATCCAGAATGCTGCGTCGCTCTTCTTCGGTTGGTGGGGCGGGCAGGCGGTCTTCGAGGCCGAGGCTGGTCACGCCATTGCGATTCGCATACTCCTGGAAGTACCACTCGCCGTTCGCATAGGTCAGGCCCGACGGGGCCTGCGGGTCGTTGACCGGTACGCCCTTCAGCGTCTGCGCCATGTAGTCGATCCAGACCGGTAGTGCCAGGCCGCCGCCGGTTTCACGCTCGCCCAGCTTGCGCGGGTTGTCGTAACCCATCCAGACCACCGCGACGACATCATTCTGCCAGCCGGCGAACCACGCATCGAGCGAGTCGTTGGTGGTGCCGGTCTTGCCGTAGATGTCGGGCCGCTTCAGCTGTGCCTGCGCCTTCGCCGCCGTACCCGAGCGGGTCACTTCCTGCAGCAGGCTCGTCATCATGAAGGCATTGCGGGCATCGATGGTGCGCAGCGATTCGTCCAGCACCGGCGGGCGGATCTCGCTCAATACATTGCCCTTGGCGTCGACCACTTTCTGTATCAGGTAGGGGTTCAGGCGGTAACCGCCGTTGGCGAAGACGGCATAGGCAGTCGCCATTTGCATCGGCGTCACCGAGCCAGCTCCGAGCGCCATGGTCAGGTACGCGGGGTGCCGTTCGGCGTCGAAGCCGAAGCGAGTCAGCCAGTTCTGGGCGTATTTGGTACCGATCGACTGCAGGATCCGGATCGAGATCATGTTCTTCGACTTCGCCAGCCCGCGGCGCATCGACATCGGGCCGTCGAACTGACCATCGTAGTTCTTCGGCTCCCACGGCTGGCTGCCGGTGTCGCCCGCGTCGAAGAACAACGGGGCATCGTTGATCACGGTGGATGGTGTGAAACCCTTCTCGAGCGCAGCCGAATAGATGAACGGCTTGAAACTCGACCCAGGCTGTCGCCAGGCCTGCGTCACGTGGTTGAACTTGTTTTTCGAGTAGTCGAAGCCGCCGACCATGGCGCGGACTGCGCCAGTACCCGGATCGAGCGATACGAACGCGCCCTCGACTTCGGGCAATTGGGTGATCGTCCAGTCACCCTTGGCGCCTTTGACAACCCGGACGACCGCACCTCGGCGCACTTGCACCTTCGGGCTGGCATTGGCGGCAAGGCCCGATGTCGCCGGTTTCAGACCATCGCCGGTGATCGTCAGGCTCTCACCACTTTGCAGCGCGGCGACGACCTTGCTCGGGCTGGCCTGCAGCACGACAGCGGCCTTCAACTCGTCATTGTCCGGATGCTCGGCCAGCGCCTCGGCGATCCGCGCATCGATCTCCTGAGGCTGTCCCGGCAAATCGATGTAGGCCTCGGGCCCGCGGTAGACCTGTCGGCGTTCGTAATCCAGGATGCCCTTGCGCAGCGCCCGATAGGCCAGCGTCTGCTCCTTCGAATTCAGCGTCAGGTAGACATTCAACCCGCGGCTGTAGGCATCGTCACCGTAGTGTGCATAGATCAACTGGCGAGTCGCTTCGGCCACGTATTCGGCGTGCAGCGACACGCTCGCCGGTGCGCGGTATTTCAATGGTTGGGCGCGCGCTTCGTTGCGTTGGGCTTCGGTTATGAAGCCGTTGTCGAGCATGCGATCGATGATGTAGAGCTGGCGCACCGTCGCGCGGCGCGGATTAGCGATCGGGTTGTAGGCCGACGGCGCTTTGGGCAGCCCGGCGAGCATCGCTGCCTCGGCGATTGAAATATCCTTCAGCGGCTTGCCAAAATAGGTCTCGCTGGCCGCCGCGAAGCCGTAAGCCCGCTGCCCCAGGTAGATCTGATTCATATAGATCTCGAGGATCTGCGGCTTGCTCAAACGGCTTTCGATTTTCAGCGCGAGCAGGATCTCGTAGATCTTTCGGGTGAAGGTCTTTTCGGATGACAGGTAGAAATTGCGCGCCAGCTGCATCGTGATCGTCGATGCGCCCTGGCTCCGGGACTCGACGAAATTTGCCAGGCCGGCCCGCACGACGCCAAGATAGTCGACTCCACCGTGCTGATAGAAGCGTGAATCCTCGATCGCCAATACCGCGTCTTGAACGACCTGCGGAATCTCCTTGATCGACGTGAAGTTGCGGCGTTCCTCGCCAAACTCGCCGACCAGCACGCCATCGGACGAAAAAACACGCAGCGGAAGCTTAGGCCGGTATTCGGTCAGGCCGTCCAGATCCGGCAGATTGGGGAAGGCGACGGCTAACGCAATGCCTACCGTCAGCAAAACGACGCCGGCAGCGCCAGCGCCGACGACCAGAAGCGCCCCGCCGAACTTGGCGAGCCAGAGCAGCCATGGCGAAGTGTTTGACGGATTTTCTTGAGACATCGACGCGCCGCAGGCATCATCAGCCTGGCGCTGAAGATCGCTCTTGGGGTTCCAAGTTCGGGATGAGGTGGATTATAGGAAGGCTGGTGGTATTGCCTGTGTTGCGAGCTCGGCGGGCGTTGGCGGCCCAATTCGGCCGTTTGTGTGCGCCGGTTGCCGGTAGACTGGCCGCAAGCGTGTGCCATACGCAACGTCAAGGCGGCTTGATCGGGCCGTTCAGCTAGGTTCGACAATGGCTTTGCTGCTAGCATTGAAGTGATTTATTAGCATTCACACAGCCCTTTGTCGTCAATGGAGATTGCATCGTGAGTTTCCTGGACGGACTACTGGGAAAGCAGCACCCGCCGATGTTGGGTCTCGATATCTGCACCACCAGTGTCAAACTTGTTGAACTGGCGCAGGATTCTTCGGGCAATCTCGTGTTGGAGCGGTTTGCATCCGAGCATTTCGAGCGCGGCTGGATCACCGACGGCCACATCGAGAAATTCGATGAAGTCGCCGAGGCGGTGCGCCGGCTGGTTGCGAAAAGCGGATCGAAGAC
>JBBRID010000409.1:0-3813 GCA_038221635.1 Burkholderiales bacterium | reverse complement strand
GCCTTACTCCACCGTCACACTCTTCGCCAGATTCCTCGGCTTGTCGACATCGGTCCCCCTCGCCACTGCTGTGTGATACGCCAGCAACTGCAGCGGCACCACGTGAAGGATCGGTGACAGCGGGCCGTAGTGCTCGGGCATACGGATCACGTGCATGCCTTCGGTGCTGGCGATGCGGGTGTCGCCGTCGGCGAAGACGAAGAGTTCCCCGCCTCGGGCGCGCACTTCCTGCAGGTTGCTCTTCAGTTTCTCCAGCAGGTCGTCGTTCGGCGCCACGGTGACCACCGGCATCTGAGCAGTCACCAGCGCGAGCGGGCCGTGTTTCAGTTCGCCGGCCGGGTAGGCCTCGGCATGGATGTAGCTGATTTCCTACAGCTTCAGCGCGCCTTCGAGGGCGATCGGGTAGTGCATTCCGCGGCCGAGGAACAGCGCGTTTTCCTTTCGAGCGAAGACGTCGGCCCAGCCCATCACCTGAGGTTCGAGCGCCAGCACGGCCTGTACCGCCACGGGCAGGTGGCGCAGCGCCTTCAGATGCTCGGCTTCTTGCTCTTCACTGAGGTGCCCGCGCGTTTGCGCCAGCGCCAGCGTCAGCAGAAACAGGCCGACCAGTTGGGTCGTGAAGGCCTTGGTCGACGCCACGCCGATCTCGGTGCCGGCGCGCGTGATGTAGGCCATCTCGCATTCGCGCACCATCGCGCTGGTCTCGACGTTGCAGATCGTCAGCGTGTGCGGCATGCCGAGTTTGCGTGCGTGCTTCAGCGCAGCCAGCGTATCGGCGGTCTCGCCGCTCTGGGTGATGGTGACGACCAGGGTGCGCGGGTTCGGCACGCTGGAGCGGTAGCGGTATTCGCTGGCGATCTCGACTGTGGTCGGGATCTTCGCGATGCTCTCCAACCAGTAGCGCGCCACCGAGCCGCTGTAGAAGCTGGTGCCGCAGGCCAGGATCAGCACCTGGTCGATTTCCTTGAAGACGCTGAATGCGCCGTCGCCGAACAGCTCGGGCGAGATGCCCGGCACCGCGTCGAGCGTATCGGCGATGGCCTTCGGCTGCTCGAAGATCTCCTTCTGCATGTAGTGGCGATACGGGCCGAGATCGGCCGCGCCGGTGTGCGCCTGCACGGTGCGAACCTCGCGCTCGACATTGCGGAAACACCCGAACTGCGTGCCCTCGACCACGTCGGTCTGACATGAGCTGATCCACACCTTGCCGAGTTGCAGGTCGACGACGTCGCCGTCTTCCAGGTAGGTGATCTGGTCGGTGACGCCGGCCAGCGCCATCGCATCGGACGCCAGGAAATGTTCGCCACCCATTCGACCGGTCGCCGGATCGACCCCCGTACCCAGCACCAGCGGCGACCCCTCGCGAGCACCGACAACGCGGTAGGGCTCGTCACGGCAGAACACGGCAATCGCAAACGCACCCTTCAGCCGCTGCACCGCAGCCTGCACGGCTTCGAGCAGGTCGCCGTCGTAGCAGGAGTCGACCAAGTGCGCGATCACTTCGGTATCGGTCTGGCTGGTAAAACGATAGTGCTTGGCCTGCAACTCTTCACGCAACTCGTCGTGGTTCTCGATGATGCCGTTGTGGACCAGCGCAATTCGTTTACCCGAAAAATGCGGATGCGCGTTGTCCACCGACGGCACGCCGTGCGTTGCCCAGCGGGTGTGGGCAATCCCGGTGCTGCCGGCCACATGATCGACTGTGACATTGGCTTCGAGCTCGGCGACACGCGAGGTGCTGCGCGCCCGACGCAGCTCACCTGCCTGATGCACCGCGACCCCGCAGGAGTCGTAGCCCCGGTATTCGAGCCGCTTCAGGCCCTCGATCAGGATTGGAACGATGTTTCGCGAACTGACTGCTGCAACGATGCCACACATGAAATCTGCCTCTGCCTCAACACAATGTGTGGATGGTAGGCAAAGACCATTCGTCGATGTAATCAAAAATTTGCTATTTATGAAATAATCAATCGTTCTTCAAACACAAGAGAATAATAATTCATAACAAACATAAAAATGAATGAATCAGTCACGATTGACACAACTGATCTGCGTTTGCTGTCCGAGTTGCAGACCGATGCCTCGTTGACCAACCATTCACTGGCGGCAAAAGTGGGCACTTCTCCGGCCACATGCCTGCGCAGAGTCAAACGCCTGCAGGAGGCTGGGATCATCGAGCGACAAGTGGCGTTGCTGAATGCGGCGGTCATCGGCGCGGGCATCAGCGTATTTGCGGAGGTCACGCTGGATCGTCAGGGCTCCGAGCACCTGGCCGCTTTCGAGTCGCGAGCCGTTGCCGAGGCTGCGGTCCAACAATGTCACCGGGTCAGCCCCGGCCCCGATTTCATGCTGCTGATCCAACTGATCGACATGGCGGCTTGGCACGCGCTGGTGCAGCGCCTGTTCACGCAGGACGCCAACGTGCGCAACGTGAAAAGCTACTTCAGCGTGTTTCGCGCCAAGTTCGAGACACGAGTGGCGTTGCCGTCCTCGCCACCCTTGTAGGCCAACCGCCGCGCCGCCCGGTCAATTGCCCCGGGATCGCCGCCACACCAGGACGGAAAAACCGAGGGCAGCGATGAGCAGCGCAGCAGCGAAAGCCGGACTCAGCGCGTCTAGCAGCAACTGGCCGGTATCGTGCAGCATCCAGCGGCCGAACAATGGCATGGCATCGTCGTTGCGCGCAAGTGACTCGAAGGGGACACCGCCGCGCGTCAGCGGCAACAATGCCAGTTGTGCCTGTTGCCACCATTGCAGAACGATGTCCCAGATCTGCGTTTGCCCTGTCAGTTGCTGCTGGGCCAGTGCGGCGAGCCCTATCGCTGCGGCCATAGCGGGTACACCCCAGCCTTTGAGCCAGGATGATGCCGCCATCGCCAGCATGATCAATGGCGACAGCCACAACAGGCACAGCACCAGACCGACCACTTCGCGAAGCAGAACCAGCATACCGAAGCCGATCCAGGCCGGTAACGCAATGTCGCTCAACGCGGCCGCGCCGAGCACCTTGACAACTACCAAAGCAGCCACCGCCGGTGCCACCACCGCACTGATCAGCAGCACCACCAGCGGCATCAGCAGCATGTTGGTCAGGATCGTCGCGGCCAGGCTTTGCACGTGACCAGTTGGCAGCGACAGCCAGAATTCAATGCTCCGGTCCTGCCGGTCGCGGCGAGCCAGTCCCGGCGCGTCGAACATCACACCCACCAGGGCCAGCGCCAGCAGCACCATCAGGTAAACGGTGAAGACCATCGCGGCGAGCATCGGAGCACGCACTACTTCGTCGATCTGCACCGTGCTGAACGGCATCCCCACCAACGCGATGACGGCCGGCACTATCGCGAGAATCAACCAACCGCGGTGATGCTGCATCCATTCGCGCCGCATCAGCCAGGCAAAACGGGTCATATGTTCATCTCCATCGGATTCAGGCTTGTTTGGGATTGAGTTCCGGTCGGCGCGTCAGCGCGACGAACAGATCGACCAGACTCGGTCGCAGGCGTTGGCCAAGCGCAAACACTTCGGCCGACGGTGCGCCATCGAACAGTGCGGCCTGCTGGCCCTGCTGGCGGTAACGCAACAAGGGATGGGCAGCCGCAATCGCATCGGCAACCTGCGGGTCGTGGCCGAGCGCGACGAAACGTCCTTCGATATCGGCCAGGCTGATATCGAGCACCAGCTTGCCGTCGTTGAGCATCAACACATCGCTGAGCAGCGATTCGACTTCCTCGACCTGGTGGGTCGAGATCAACACACTGCGCTCGCCATCGCACCACTCCTCGATCAGCATCTCGTAGAAGGATTTGCGCGACA
>JBBRID010000408.1:0-3821 GCA_038221635.1 Burkholderiales bacterium | reverse complement strand
CTTTTCTGCCGCCTTCTCAGCGGCAGCTGCCGGCATGACGGCGAATGCGGCACCCAGTGCCATTGCCAGGGAAACCGCAGAAAGTTGGGTGGCTTGCTTCATCTGAACCTCCAATAGGATGTGGTGAACAACAGGATGTGGCAATGACCGCATCCGGCAGCTTGGACCGGCGCGACGCGCCGCCAACCCCGCCTGCCTGTTAGACGCAGCTCGCCACCGGTTCTTACATCCATCCCGCAATGAAAGGCTGGGTCGAGACGCTATTTGAAGCGATAGTGGTCGCGGTTAAGGACCGCCGCGATGGCCGAAACCTCGTCCGGGAACAGGCTCAGGTTCAGCTCGGTGTTGCACTGCTCGACCATGCCACGCAGAAAGCCCGGCGTATTGATGCGGCCCTGCGGTTTGTAGATCGCCGAGCCATCGCCGCCGACCTTGCCGACGTGACAGGCGACACAACCGTTTTCCTTGATCAGTTTTTCGCCCAGAGGCAGGTCGGCGCCCCGAAAGACATCGGCGGCAGGCTGGGCGTGCAGCGATGCAGTCGCAACGATCAGCGCGACGGATAACAGGAACAATGTCTTCTTCGTCATCGCAATTTCCTTCGTGCAGCTCAGCCCAGTTGCCTGCCGATCGTCTGCAGGTCGTCGTCGCTCATCTCGCCCGGGATGGCGAGCTGCAATCGTCCCTGCCGGTCTATCAGTATCGTCATCGGGACGATGCGGCGATCGGTCAATTTCGAGCGGATTTCCGGTGTTGCCAGGGCAACCGGGAAATGCCAGCCATTGGTCGCCAGGTGGTCGCGCACCAATTGCGCGTCGGTATCGGAGGCCAGTCCGACGATCCTCAAGTCGCTGCCGCGCTTGCGCATGGTCTGGTAAAGCTTCTCGAGCCGGGCATTGTGGCGCTTGCAATAGGCACAATCGGTCGACCAGAAAACGATCACCCCGGCGTGGCCTTTCCAGTCGCCGGGTTCGATCCGACTGCCGTCGAGCAGCAGCAACGGCGGGAAGTCGACCACCTCCCCTTTCGCCGCAGCCGCGGCAAGTGCCGGCACGCCAGGCGCCGAAGCCAGGGCGCAGCCGGCAGCCACAAGGACGCGGCGTCGGCTGATGGAGCGACCATGCGGGCCGTTTTCTGGAAATGTCATCTTGGCAGCGAGGGTATCAGGCCGGGCCGCGACCGAGCCGGGCGTAGGGATGCGTCAATAGGGGTGAATAAGCCGACTCTGGCGGACCGCCGGCCCTCATACGCCTCGCAAGGCACTCGGCCCGACCCACTGGACCGCCAATTCACGGACCAACTCGGTGACCCGATCCCGCATGGCCGTCACCAATGGCGTCAACGGCCGCACGGCCGACACGCCGGTAGTGACCAGAACCGGCAGCCGCGGCTCAATGATCTGCCGCGCGCAGTACAGCGCAACGGCATCGCGCCGCGCCAGTGCGCTGAATGGCAGAACGGCGTGGCCGAAGCCGAGCCGCACCAGATCCAGCATGCCGTCGGCCGAGGCGACCTCCATTCCGATCTTCAGCTTCATCCCAAGGTGCGCGGCACGCGTCTCGACCAGGCGCCGAATCGCATGCAGACGATCCGGGATGACCAGCGGATAGTCCACCAGCGAACGGAATTCGAGCGGGTCGCCCACATCGGTGCCATCTGACGATTCCCGCGGGCTGATCAGAAACAGCGGTTCCTCGAACACCGGCGCGGTGTCGATTTCGGGCCGCGGATCGGGGTTGAGCAGCAGGGCCAGATCGACTCGGCCCACCATCAGCCACTCTGCCAGATGCGACGACAAGCCTTCGACAATCGCCAATTCGGCATCGGGAAAACGCTGTCTGAAGGCCGCCGCCAGCGGTGCGGTCAGGCCGAGGCCCAGACTCGGTGGCAACCCGACGACGATCTTGCCAGTGACTTGCCCAAGCGAGCTGCGAAGCTCGTCCCGGGCGCGCTGCACCTGGTGCAGGATGCCGTGGCCATGTTTGAGGAACAGCGCGCCAGCATCGGTCAGAGTCACGCCGCGTCCATTGCGCAGCAGCAGCGTCTGGCCGAGCTCGATCTCCAGCGATTTGACCTGCCGGCTCAAGGCCGGCTGTGCCATCGACAGCGCGATCGCAGCTTTGCTGAAGCTGCCCAATTCAGCAACCTGGACAAAATACTCGATCTGGCGGAGATCCATGAGGCGGCCACGAGTGGCGAATGGGTTGGCTGTAGCGTGGATTGTCGATGGAACCGGTGCGGCGGTCGATCGACGCGCCCTTGCAGCCCAAGCCATGCCGAAGCGCTATGTCAGCTATCCACCCGCGATCGTTGCGCGGATTGCGGCAATCGCAAAGAATCGGAGATCGAGCGTCGACCAGGCGAAGCGGCGAGTCTGTGGGGTGAAACCCGATCGACCGTCAGGCCGCCAAACGCCAATCCACTGAGACAAACCACATGATCATCGACTGCCACGGCCACTACACGACCGCCCCGAAGGCGCTGGAGAACTGGCGGAATCGGCAAATCGCCGGCATCAAGGATCCGTCCGCCAAACCCAAGGTCGCCGATCTGAAGATCAGCGACGACGAGTTGCGCGAGTCGATCGAGGCCAACCAGCTGCGTCTGATGAACGAGCGTGGCTCCGATCTGACGATCTTCAGCCCGCGCGCCAGTTTCATGGCCCACCATATCGGCGACTTCGAGGTCTCGGCGACCTGGGCAGCGATCTGCAACGAGCTCTGCTACCGAATCAGCCAGCTTTTCCCCGATCATTTCATTCCGGCGGCGATGCTGCCGCAGTCGCCTGGTGTCGATCCGAAGACCTGCATTCCCGAGCTCGAGAAGTGCGTCAAGGAATACGGCAATGTCGGCATCAACCTGAATCCCGATCCATCGGGCGGCCACTGGACCAGCCCACCGCTGTCGGACCACCATTGGTATCCGATCTACGAAAAGATGGTCGAGCTCGACATCCCGGCAATGATTCATGTGTCGACCAGCTGCAATGCCTGCTTCCACACCACTGGCGCGCACTACCTGAACGCAGACACCACCGCGTTCATGCAGTGCCTGACCAGCGACCTGTTCAAGGATTTCCCGACGCTGCGGTTCATCATTCCGCACGGCGGTGGCGCGGTGCCCTACCACTGGGGTCGTTTCCGCGGCCTGGCGCAGGAGCTGAAGAAGCCGCTGCTGAAGGACCACCTGCTGAAGAACATCTTCTTCGACACCTGCGTCTATCACCAGCCCGGCATCGACCTGCTGACCAAGGTGATCCCGGTCGAGAACATCCTGTTCGCCAGCGAGATGATCGGCGCGGTGCGCGGCATCGATCCTGAAACCGGCCACTATTACGACGATACCAAGCGCTACATCGAGGCCTCGACCACCGTCGTCGGCGACGACCGCCACAAGATCTACGAAGGCAATGCGCGGCGCGTGTTCCCTCGGCTCGATGCCGTACTCAACGCCAAGGGTAAATGAACATGAGCGAACAGAATCTGGCCAGCACCTTGGGGGTCGTCAAGCGCAACATTGTTCGCGCCGATCCGGCTGCGGTTGAAAAACTGTCGCGCTTCGGTGTCGCGACGGTGCACGAGGCACTCGGCCGCATGGGTTTGATGCGACCGTACATGCGGCCGATCTACGCCGGCGCGAAGATGTGTGGCCCGGCCGTCACGGTGCTGCTGCAACCGGGTGACAACTGGATGATGCACGTTGCTGCTGAACAATTGCAGCCGGGGGATATTGCTGTCGCCGCATGCACCGCGGACAATGAAGACGGTTTTTTCGGCGATCTGCTTGCAACATCGTTTCAGGCGCGCGGCGCGTTTGGCCTC
>JBBRID010000407.1:0-3827 GCA_038221635.1 Burkholderiales bacterium | reverse complement strand
GGTCACGCTGACGGTCGCCGCCACGCTGCTGAATCTGCCGGTCGAGACGATCGGTTCTCGCTTCGGCGGCATCCCGCAGGGGCTGCCCACGCTTGCATTGCCGCCCTTCAGTTGGGACAGCGCCAAGCAGTTGCTGATCCCGACGCTCACCATCGCGCTGCTCGGAGCGATCGAGTCGCTGCTGTGTGCACGAGTGGCCGACAACCTGATCGATGCCCCGCGCCACGACCCCAATCAGGAACTGATGGCGCAGGGCGTGGCCAACATGGTGGTGCCGTTCTTCGGTGGCATCCCGGCCACCGGAACAATCGCCCGCACCGTCACCAACGTCCGCTCCGGCGCATACAGCCCGGTATCCGGAATCGTGCATTCGGCAACCTTGCTGCTGGTGATTCTGGTGGCCGCGCCGCTGGCCGAGAATATTCCTCTGGCCGCACTGGCCGGCATCCTGTTATTCGTCGCCTGGAACATGGGCGAGTGGCGCGAATTCGCGCGGCTTCGCCATTTCTCGTTTGCTTACCGCACCGTGCTGGTCGGTACCTTCTTGTTGACCGTGATCTTCGACCTGACGGTTGCCGTTCAGGTGGGCCTGATCCTCGCATGTGTATTCTTCATCTACCGCATGAGCACGCTGTTCCGCATCGAGCCGGCTACCGACTCCGAAGCAGTACCGGGCGTGCGCGTGTTGAGGTTTTATGGTGCGCTGTTCTTCGGCGCCGTCGCCAAGGCCGAGGCCGTTGCCGAGCAGTTGCCCGACGGTACGCGAGCACTGGTGCTGGAAATGCACCGGCTGGTGCTGATGGATTCGTCGGGTCTGGACGCCCTCGAGCAATTGCATCGAAGCCTGCTCCGCCAAGGGGTTCGCATGCTGCTGTGCGACTTGAACGAGCAGCCGATGGGTCTGATCCGGCGGTCCGGCTTTGCCGACATTCTCGGACCGAACAATCTGCACCCAGATTTGCCCGCTGCGCTGCGCGCATCAATGGACTAAAGACTTCGCGCTGGCGGCGCATCACACGGGGCCGTGGCAGTCAAATCTTCGCAAAACTTCGGATCCTGTAGCACTTTGTCGACTTGTCACATCTCAAGACCTTCCTGGTTTTTGCCGCCCCAGTTGATTTCGCAAGAGCGCGGCGTCAAGGGTAGCTGCGCAAGCAAGCATATTGCCCGAAACTGCACAAGCGGGCTTCGCGCGAACGACGAGTTCCGGTTCGTGACCAGGTCGAAGTCGTTGCCTGACTGCGTAGGGAAGGCAGTCGACAACCTCCGCTCCTGATCGCAAGGCGCCAGCCAAATACGGCCTTGCGCCTATTCGACCAACCCAATAGGCTCCAGCGCATCCCCCTGCGCCAGGATCCGCCCGATGACAGCCGTATGCGGATACCCGGCCGCCCGCAATTCGGCGACGCAGCCCTCGGCCTCGCCAGCCGGCACGCTGGCCAGCAGGCCGCCGGCGGTCTGCGGGTCGAACAACAGTGGGTAGCGCTCGTGTTGCACAAACTCCGCCTGATCTCGCAGCGCCCGCCTTAGCCGCACATTGGCCGGCTGCAACGAGCTGACGATGCCGGAGCGCACACATTCCAGCGCGCCATCGAGCAGCGGCAGCGCCGACATTTGCAGTTCGGCGTCGACGCCTGACGGCCGCGTCATCTCGACCAGATGACCGAGCAGACCGAAGCCGGTCAGGTCGGTGCAGGCGGTCGCGTGGTGCCGGGTCAATATCTGCGCGCCAAGTCGATTCGACTGCGCCATCGACTTCAGCGCCGCGTCTATCCAGCGGCCCTTGGCGCGCAGCTGGTTGCGCGCAGCGAACAACGTGCCGGTGCCGATCGGCTTGGTCAGCAGCAACACGTCGCCGGCTAACATGCCGCCCTTTCTCATCACGCCCGTCATGGATTCTGCGACCAAGCCGTTGATCGCAAAACCCAGCGCCAGCTCGCGGCCCTCGCCGGTGTGACCGCCGACCAGCGCGCAGTCGGCGTCGTTCAGCACCTCGACCGCGCCGGTCATCATCTGCAGCAGCAGGTCTTCGACCTTGGCCTCCAGCCCTGGTGGCACGGTTGCGATGGCGGTTGCCGTCTGGGCCTCGCCGCCCATCGCGAAGATATCGCCCAATGCATGGTTGGCGGCGATCTTGCCGAAGACATACGGGTCGTCGATGAAGGCGCGGAAGAAGTCGACGGTGTGCACCATCGCCTGGCCGTGCGGCACCCGCACCACGGCGGCGTCGTCGGGTGAATGCAGGCCGATCATCACGTCGTCGCGCGGGACCGGAACCAGCGCACCAAGTGCGCGCGACAACACCGTGGCACCAACCTTTGCGCCGCAGCCGCCGCAGCGCATCGCAATCGCGGAGATTGCCTGCAGCGATTCCTCCTGAGTAAGCGGCAGCTGCGGCCCCGAGGCGGGCTTGGGCGCCTGGTTGGGATCCATGGCCGGAAAGTCGCTGAAGCGGCGCATGAAGCGGCGGTCTATCCAGTCTTTCCAGCGCCAGACCCAATCGCCCTCGAAGCCGATCGCGCCGCGCGATGCCACTGCGGACTTGTCGCCAGTGCTGATCAACGCCAGCCATTTGCGTTGCGGCCGGTACGCCCGCAACGGCTGGCCGAGCGCGCTGCGGCGCAAGTTGTCGGCCAGCGGCGGGCCCATGCGCACGGCGAAGACGCCGGCCTTCTCAAGCGGCCGGTCGACGATAGCTGCGATGTCGCCGGCGGCGAAGATCAGCGGGTCGGTTATCGACTGCAGCTGTTCGTTGACCTCGATGAAGCCGCCGCCGTCCAGCGAAAGTCCGGTCTCGCGCAGCCAGGGCGCACCGCCCGCTTGGGTCACCCAGACCACTTCGTCGGCAGCCCAGGTCTGCCCGTCGGCGCTGGTCAGGCCAACTGACGAAACCTCGCGCACCTCGGCGTCGCGGTGCAGCGTCACCCCGCGTTCACCAAGCACCCGTTCGAAGCGTTGGCGCACACCTGCACTGTGGGTCGGCAGGATCTCGCTGCCGGCGGTGAACAGATGGAACGACAGTTCATCCGGATCGCGACCCAGGGTCTTCAACTCGATGCGCAGCCGGAACTGCATCGCCAGCGTCAGTTCGACACCGCCGGCACCGGCGCCGACCACCGCGATGGTGGTGCGGCCGGGATGCTGTCGCACCCGCTTCAGCAGATCGAGCCAACGGTCATTGAACTGCCGGATCGGCTTGACCGGTACCGCGCAAGCGGCGGCGCCAGGCACCTGCGCCATCTGTGGCGTCGAGCCGATATTGATGGCCAGCAGGTCGTAGGGAATCGCCGGGCGATCCCGGCAGATCACGCGCTGCGCCGTGCGGTCGATGCCAATGGCTTCGGCGCGGAACATCCGCGCACCGGCAAAGACGCACAGCCGGTCGAGGTCGATATGCACCTCATCGAAATCGTAGTGACCGGCGATATAGCCGGGCAACATACCCGAGTACGGCGTGTGACTGTCGTTGCAGATCAGGTTCAGCCGCACACCGGGCAGCGGATTCATCGCAAAGCGGCGCAACACGCCAACGTGGCTGTGGCCGCCGCCGATCAGGACGATGTCGCGCAGGACCGGTTGGTCAGGACTTTGCATTCAGGGGCTTGTTCTTTTGTGCGTGCCGCCGACTGTATCCGGCGCTGAAAAGGGAGGTGGGAATGTGAGCAGGTTATTGGCCAGCAAAGGCCTGCAGGCATTCTTCGAGTTCGCCCATTGTCGGGGGTTCCCGAAGCGGCCCGGCGCGGTGGTAGACCGGGTCGATCCACGCGCAGTCACGGCGCGGCGAACGGTCACAAACTGCGCTGCAGCCAAATCGTTTTCCTGAATCG
>JBBRID010000406.1:0-3841 GCA_038221635.1 Burkholderiales bacterium | reverse complement strand
TGCGCCGGTACACGCCATCCACTATCCAGAGCGCAGCGAGCTTCAGGTAGCGCGCCACTTCAAGCGAGCAATTCCGAGAAGAGGTCTGTCGTCGGTTGGCCCAGTGCTGTCGTTCGCAGCGGCTTCATTCCATGCATCAGGCGGCGCGCGCCGACGC
The DNA here is from genome assembly GCA_038221635.1 of Burkholderiales bacterium. GTDB lineage: Bacteria > Pseudomonadota > Gammaproteobacteria > Burkholderiales > Burkholderiaceae_C > Ideonella_A. The sequence goes on along the minus strand of JBBRID010000406.1, from coordinate 3,684 downwards.
TGTCGAACGGAACCGAGGTGCCCTGAGCGATGCGGTGGGGTGCCGTGTGCAGTGAAGTAAAGGAGGAGGGCCGGATCGAGTGGACCCGAAACGAGCAGGCAGTGAACCGGCCCGGGGGACATGAACGGAACACGGCACCTCCGCATCGCTATCGCGCCAGCTTGCGCATGCTGTCCGCGAACAACAGCAACGGGTCGTTTGCCGGCCCACACGAACGATCGAATGACTACTGATCGGCACCGATTCTTGTGGCTCTGCCGCTCCGTAACCGCCCGTAGGTGACTGGCCGCCCTAAGTCTGCCCTAAGTCTGGAAGAGACGCTGTTGGCCGGGCGTGTGATTTCCAGGCCCACGTCGGCAACGGAGCAGATGCTGATTGCTGGCAAGCGCAGGACATCGGCTGGCCGAAGCCGCAGACAGATCGGGCGAAATACTATGGAATCGTCAGCCACTGCGCCGGTGGTTCGGTGTCGAGCCTGGGCACGCCAAGGGACTTCACGCGGTCGTCCTGAGCCTTTCGCCCCGCATCGTTGGCGTCGTTGATGAACCACATGTACCTGACCCAGTAGATGCCGAAGCCGAAGAAGCCGGCGTATTCGATCCAGTAGATCCAGGCTATGCCCGGGTAGCGGTCGGCGAGATGGGTATGAGCGACGAAGGTGATCATGCCGACCACCATCAGCGCCAGTGAGACCAACTTGATTTCTTTCAAGCGCCTCATCCAATGTGCAGGATCGGGCAGTTTACCCAGGGCCTGCCTCAGTGAATCGCCACCTGAGTAGATGACTGACCACGAAGCCGACAAAAACAACAGGCCCGCGGCGGGCAGGTGAAGCGCCGGGAACAGGCCCTGGACACAGGCCTCGTGCTCGACCCGGCAATGCATGGGAAACAGCGCAACGCCGAAAGCGAAAACGCCTGCCAGGTTGTGAATCGAATGGTCCGTCGAGTTCAGTCCGCGGTAGGCGATCAGTATCCCGCCCAGGAACGCCAGGAACGTGACGAACAAGGTGCGAGGCAAACCACCATCCCGCATCGCGTAGTAGTAGTCGCTCAGGGACGGCTGCAACGGCTTTCCGTACAGGACGCCGGCTGCAGCCACAAGCAGCGGCATCAACATCAATGACCCGGCCGCGAGGTATCGCAGCAGCCGGTAGGTGTTGCTGACACTCTGATCAGCGAATCCTGCGCTTGTCGGCAAAGTCACCACCTCCCCAAAAGGCTTGCGATCAGACGATTGCGCTGCCTTGATCACGGCTAAATCAGATGATCGGCGAGCAGCAGCATAACGTCGGGACGCGGGGACGTCGAAGTGAGGCGATCGAACGGATGGGTGTATCAACTGCAAGAAAACGGCTTTGAAGCCAGTACGTGGTCTCCCGCACGGGCTATCAGCGCTGCCGCAGCGCCTCCAGAATCGCAGCGTCGCCGACGGCGACCCCGTGATCGAACGCCGTCTTGCCTTGCCGATCGGGCAAGCGGCTGTCGGCGCCGGCTGCGATCAACAATTCCACCGCCGGCAGATTCGATCGCAGCACCGCATGCACCAACGCGCTGCGCCCGTCGACATCTTTTTCGGCATCCGGACTTACCGATTGCAGTTGTCGCCGGATCCGCTCGAGATCACCGGACTCGACGGCGGCAATCAAGCCGTTTGGCCGCCAAGCCGGTCGCGCCTCAGCCTTGGCAGGACTGCTGCCAAGGCTGCGCTCGGCCGCTGGCGAAGCGCCGGGCGCAGCCGCCAAATCGCTCGTGCTGCGCCGGGCGCGCAGGTCGTTCGGCGGTTGCTTGGGCGTGGGCGCGGCTTGCATGGCCGCAGCCGCATCGGCGGCCGCGGTCGCCGGACCTGCCTCGGTTGGAGGGGGCAGTGGCCGCGGTAGTGATTCTTCGCCGCTGCGCAGCGGAAACGACCGGGGCGCGGGGGGTGTGGCATCGCGCAAATCCGGCGGCGGCGGAGGTGTCTGCAATGGAATCAAGTCCCGCGCGGCTGCTGGCGACGGGGGTGGTGATGCGCTAGCCTCGGACCTCACCGAAGACTTGGAGGATTCGATTCGTGGTGGTGCCTGTTCAACCTGGGTTTTCGGTCGAGCTGACATCGGCGCGATGGGGGGCTGGACCATGCGCGGTGGGGGTGCAGCTGCTGGGTTGGCAATCGCACCAGAAGGCGCTCCGACGGAGTTCCCGCCGAGTTCCGGTCGCGGCGGCGCTCGTTCTGGCTCTGCTGCCGCACGCTCGGGCGTCGAGGGTGCTGCAGCAGCCCTCTGATCGGCCGGTGGGGCGACCTCTCCCACCGGTGAAACATCGTTCACGCGCAGTACCAGCAGGCTGCTGAGGCCGACCACGCAGGCGGCGGCGAGCGCCCCCCACCAGTTGCTGCTGCGCGTCGCCCGCGCGGTGGACATTGGGGTTGGCCGCGGCGCCTGCACGACAGGCGCCGTCTGATCGCCTGGCGCGTCGACCTGCCGCACCGCCGCCAGGACGGCGGCACGGCGGCGGCGCGCACCGGCACGGTCTGATGGCGCATCGGCCGCCGCTGCATACGCGGCGTCGATGTCGTCGATGTCGCGCGGGTCAGTCATCGTCAGGTCTCCAGTCGCCGAGTTTGCCGCACAAGGTCTTGCGCGCATAACGCAGCCGGCTCTTCGCGGTCTCGGTGCCGACGCCGGTGATTTGTGCGACTTCGTCGAGGCTCAGTTCATGATGGGCGAACAGCACGAAGGTCTCGCGCTGAGCCAGCGGCAGCGCCTCGACCTCGCGCACGATGGCCGCAGCGAGCTGATGATTCTGTGCAATACGCTCGGGCGTAAGGTCGTGCCACTCACTGTCGCCCTCATGCACCTCGTCGGCCATCGGCCCCGACAGGTGGACGACGCCCGCGCTGCGGCGGAAATGGTCCATCACCTTGTTGCGCGCAATCGTAAACAACCAGGTTACGAAGCGCGCTCGACCGGGGTCGAAAGAAGCCGCCGATCGGGCCACCGCCAGCCAGACTTCCTGGTGCAGGTCTTCGGCTTCGGCCTCGTCACCGTTGGCGAGCATGCGCCGCACGAACTGGAAACTGCGCCGGTCGTAGAGGTCATACAGCTGCTCGAACGCCAGCGAGTCACCAGTCAGAAAGGCTCGAACCAGCTCATCGGCGCTGTTCTCGGTGGGCTGCATGGCCACCGATGTTACGGCCGAGAAGAACCATCGGGCGCCATCCGTTCGTTGATAGATCTCCGGCCAAGCGGGCCGGACCGGACCGTCCGTACAGCCGATTTCACCGAGGCGGCGGATCGGCGACGAATCGGCTCCGATCCTCATTGCGCGGGAATGGTCGGGGGTCGGCTTGCGCCACAGCCGAGCGGATGACACCGGCAGCCAGCAGATTCTGATAACTGTCGTAGGCGATTTCCACGACCGATTGCGGTGTCGAGCTCAGGCGCTCGAAATGGGTGCGGGTTACCACTGACCATTCGCGTTGGCCGTGGGCAGTGCCCAGACGCTCGGAAGGCGCAGGTGCCGGTGCCGCAGCGGCGTCTGCCGCTGGGCCAGCAGCGCTTTCGCTGCGCCGTTCGGCCTGCGCCTTGGCCGCTCCCGGCGACGCTGCTTCGGATCGCAGCTGCGCTGGTGGCTGCGGCCTCGCGAGCGCGACCGGTGGCAGCTTCTCCGCAAACACGGCCATGCCGATCACGCCGACGTTGTC
>JBBRID010000405.1:0-3880 GCA_038221635.1 Burkholderiales bacterium | reverse complement strand
CGGCAGACCTGTGGCAGCCTTGGGACAAGGTGCAAGCGCAGTGCAGCGTCTTCGAGCGCGGATCGACCCAGTGGGGCATGGGCTATATCGCGCATGGGGTGCTGCGCGTCAACCGCGATTGACACGGGCCTGCGTCCCGATCACCGCCAGACGGCGTCGCTTTGACGCTTCCGATTTTTTTAACCGAGGATTCCCGAATGAATGGTCGCCGCCTGGTCTGCATGGCCCTTTTAATGGCTCCGCTGCTCGTCAATTCTTCGGCCACTGCTGCTGAAGCCACGCAATCCGGGCCGTTTCGCACCAGCAAGGATGGCGCCGACGACAAGCTGATGCTCGAAGGCCATGATGCAGTCGCCTATTTCAAGCAGAGCGCGGCGGTCAAGGGCGACCCGGCGATCACTTCGCAATATCAGGGCGTCACCTGGCGCTTTGCCAGCGCAGCCAACAAGGCGGCTTTCGAAGCCGAACCGCAACGCTACATGCCGCAGTTCGGCGGCTTCTGCAGCAATGGCATCAACTATGCCGTGCCGTGGGGTGGCGGCGGTGCTCCCAACACCTGGCGCATCTTTCGCGGCAAGTTGTATGTCTTCGGTGGGCAGTCGTCGCGCGACCATTTCGAGATTGATACCGAGCTCAACCTGCAACGCGCTCATCACTACTGGGAAACCGAGGTGGCGGGCTCCAATGCGCTGCTGGTGCGCACCAAGCGGCTGATCTTCCGCGTGCCGCACTACCGCAGCGACGGTTCGCTGCAGGCCGAATGGGAGTCACGGCGCGCCGCCGGCACGCTGCCTGTGATGCCAGGCCAGCCGCAGGTCGTGTCCGCCGCACCCTGACACGCTACAGCGAGTTGTCTTCAAGGCGCGTGCAGCGCGTGCAATGCGTCGGCCATGGCGAGGGTTTCGCGCAGACCAGCGCCAATCGCATGTTCCCGAAAATCACGCGACAGGTTGACCCAGTAGCCGAAGTCGGGCTTGATCACCAGATCGGCCAGTTGTGCGTCGGCCTGCACCAGGGCCTGCTTGCGCAGATCGCCGTCTCGGTAGCGCAAAGCCCCATCCGGCGCACGGTCGACGTGGGCCGTTGCATCGACGGCCAACACACGTTGCGCGCCCAAGGCCTTGGCGATGCGCACCGGCAAGGGGGCCACCCAGTCGGCGTCGACATAACGCTCGCCACGGATGTGTACCGGCGTGAAGCGACCCTCGATTGCCGTCGAGGCCTGCACCGCCAGCCCGACATCGCCGAAGGTGAAACCCACCGCCTGTTGATCGGCGAGCCGGGCGGCCACGCAGGCCATCGCGATCGGCATGTTCTGAAGCTGCCGCACCGGTGACTGTCGATTCATCAACTCGGCCAACGGCGCACCGCTGAAGCGCATGTCGGTAGCAGCGGCAAGCCGAACCATCGATATCGCTTCCAGTTCCAGCGCCAGGGTTTCGATATCGCGCGCCGCCATGCCTGCCGCGAACAAGCTGCCCACCAAGGCGCCGGCCGAGGCCCCGACGATCAGATCGGGGGCCAGCCCCAGGCGGTCGAGCGCACGCAGCACGCCGACGTGGACGAAGCCACGCGGCCCGCCCGAACTGAAGACCCAGGCCGTGCGGACCGGCCGGCTCAAAGGCAACGCCCGCGGTGCATCTGCCCCGTCATGGTTCTGATCCGGACGCAGCGTACAGCCCGGCAACAGACTCGCCGCGGCCACTGCCAGCGTGCGCCGGCGCCAGGGATCAGGTACCGCTTCGGATCCCGACCGGCTCATGGACCGGGCTCGTCGGCGTCGGCAGGTGCAGCGGGAACGCGGCCCGCGCGCCGGGTGCTGCCAGCAGGTAGGGCGCGTTCCACCCCAATATTGCCGATGCCTGCTCGCACCGGCGGTGCAGATCACCGGCATCGGCGCCGCCCAGATGCAGGATGCCGTAGCGATGGCTACCGAGCCACTTGAAGTCGCGCGCCAGCGAATGTCCCGACTTCGGGTAAAGAAACAGCAAGGCGTCGGGAAAGGCCTCGGCCAGCGCCGCGCGTTGACGCAGGCTGGGCATGGCAGGTATTCGATCGGAATCGAAGCTGCGGTAGACGAAACTGGCCGCCGCGCCTGCGCTGGGCTGCTGCCGGGGCACCGTAGCCAGGTCGACACCGCTGGCCAGCGCCAACGCCAAGGCATGCGGATCGACACCGAGCAGGCGGCGGTAGAGATCGCCGAACTGCGAGGCCAGACGGGGGTTGAACTCGATCACCGCCAGGCGGTCGCTGATCGGCTCGTGAAAAAACTCCATGTTGAAGAAACCATGATCGAAACCGATCGCGCCGAGGAAGCGCCGCGCCACCTCTACCGCACGCTGCTTGACCTCGTCGTCGAGCCGGCTCGGCAACTCGAAGCGCATGAAAGACTGCGTGCCGGGGTACATCACGGCATCGACGAAACCCAGCACATGCAGCTCACCATCATGGACATACCCGTCCAGGTTGTATTGCGGCGCCCGCAACGGCTCTTCCAGCATCAAGCGGTGGGCGGTACCGGCATCGGGCAGGCGCTGTCGCATCACGCGTTCGAAGGGTTCGACCAGACGGCGGATCACCCACAGTTCACGCCGACCGAAACGCGTGTGATCGAACAATTCGTCCTGAGCGTCGACCCGGCGTGCCAGTACCGAAAAGGCGGCCTTGACCGGTTTGACGAAGGCCGGATAGTGCACGCCGGAAGGAATCGGGCCACCGTACTCGGCGTCGAGTTCGGCAAAGTCGAGGTTCGCTTCCGGACAGACCCTTTGCATCACCCGGCGCGCATGCAGCTTGTGCTGGCACGCCAGCACGGCCTCGGGACGGGTGCCGGGCAGACCCGCAATCTCGGCCACCAAGGCCGCGGCAAGCGCGCCGAACTGTTCGTGATGCGAGACCACCGCGCTCCAGCCCAGGCGCTCGGCACGGACCGCTTGGGCGGCAGCAAACCGATCCAGATCGAAGCCGATCAGCCGGGCGTTGCTCGGAAAGGAAAAGAGGTCGAAGCCGGCACGATCGAAGCGAAACTGATGCGACAAACGCTGATGGGCACGATCGTCCCAGTCGTAATCGAACAGCAGTCCGGCGCGCGGCAGGTTTTTTTCGGCGTGAGTGGGCGTCGCGTTCAGCATGCTGCACCGGATTGTCGGGCATGCGTCACATCGGCGCCTTCGGACATGTCCCAAGCATCCAAATGCCATCCGGGCGCGTACCCGGAATGCTCGTTTCCGGAGAATCCGTGCGGCGCTCCGCATTCACGCAATTGACCATCAGGAGGTTCGTAGCCTTGCATTGAAGACTGTATGCATATACAGTAACGTGCCTGGAGACGATCATGGAAACAATCAGTTTGAGCCAATCCCGGGCCCGCACAACCACCCTCGAAACATTACTGGGCATGCCATGAACGCGCCCTTGTTGCCCGAGGTGCTCGCGCTGCGGGATCCCTCAGCGCAAGAACCCTTGCCGCTTGCTGCCGAGGGTGTGCAACGCTACGTCTGGGAAAGCAGGTTCGGCGCCGTGCTGCTCGAGGTTCGGGACGGAGAAACCTTCGTCAACGGCGATTGGGTGCAACCTGCCGAGCGCAGCGGTGACAACTAGGAGCCTGTCGGACTTGGGGCGTCGATAGCGAGAATCGGCCCCAGCGAGGACAGTTCTTGCCGGATTTGCAGCCCCATAGCTCAGCTATGGGGCAAAAAGACGGTGAGAAATGGACCGCTGCGGTCGATTCGCAGCCGACGCTCCCCAAGCCCGACAGGCTCCTAGGCTCCTTGAATCAGCCGTCCGAAAACAGCTGTACATAACGAATGCCGCACCCTGTCCATCAAGGCGAGTGACCAACGCGAACGGCGCTGCGCTGGGCCAGGCTGTCGATGATCGG
>JBBRID010000404.1:0-3903 GCA_038221635.1 Burkholderiales bacterium | reverse complement strand
ACCCATTCGCGCACCACGCGGGTCGAGTTCAGGTCACGCCAGTCGGCCAGGTTGCGGTAGATCCACAGGCGTCGGCTCAGCACCGCTTGATCCACCTGCTCGGGCGGATCAGCAGCAGGTTGGTATGAAACAGCCGCGGCTCGCCCTCCTTCAACCCGGCCGCTTCGGTCTCCGGCCGGCGCCGCATGTAGCGCTGCAACTGGACGAAGGCCACCTGCATCGGGTTGGCGCAGGTGGCCGAACCCTTCTTGCACTCCACCACCGCCAGCGGGATGCCGTTCACGAACAAGACGATGTCCGGCACGATGAATTCGCGCACACAACCCGGCGTCGCAATGCGGAACTGGTTGATGCGTGGAAGCGGTTGCGTTCGGGGTGATGGAAATCGATCAAGCTCACCACCGGATCGACCTCACCGCTGGCCTCGTTGACGTCCACCTGAGTCTTCACCAGCAACGCATGCACCGCCTCGTTGACCTCCAGCAAGCTGCGCTGCGGCTGGCGAAACAGTTGCGACTCCAGGTCGTCGAGCTGTTGCTCGGTGAGCCAGGGTTTGCCGTCTGGCAGGCGATTGATTGCCCGCACCGCCTCGCGGAAAACCTTCGGCAGCCACCAGGTTCTGAAACTGCTGCGCAGACTCGGTGCCGGATCCTGCGGCAGTTGCGAGCCCTGATCGACGACCGTCCAGCCCTGGGTGGCCAGTTGCACCAGCAAGGGTTGTTCGACCTCGGTGTATTCGCTCATGACGAGGTTACATGCGCTGTGGGAGGCGCTGGCCTGCGGCGGTGAGGCGGTAGCGCTGTTTGCTGCTGCGAGGTAAATCAGGAAAGGTCATTTCCACCGCGCCGCTGGCCAGTGCCGGCAACAAATAGACTCTGCGAAAGTGCTCGGCATTCGCCAGCCCGAGTGCCTGCTGGATCTCCTGGCGCGAAAGTTCGCCCCGCAGGACTGCCACTACCCGGCGCACTTCCGTGGTCACTTCCGTGGTCACTTCCGTGGTGACTTCAGCGACCACCACTTTGTCGATGGCCGCAGACTGGAGGTTTCACGCCCAGGTGGCCTCGGCACGCCCCTCCACCGTGCGCTGGCGCAACAGGTAGTCAGGATCAATGAGGCATTTCATCGACGGGACGGGGGTTGTGCCAGGGCAGCGCCGGGAGGTCTTCTGCTTCGACCCGGACGACCTTGCCGTCTTGCCAGAACACCGCGTATTGCCCGAGGCGGCGCTTGCGGTCCAGCGCTTCGGCAACGGCTTGCCGCAACACATCCAAGGTCTGGGCGGAAATGGGGTCGGGCGTCGAGTCATAACGAGTCTCGACATCCGCCGGATCGATGAGGTTCGGCTTCTGGTGTTGATTCGTCATTTCAACGACTCCTGGATCAGGTGCTGGAAGTGGGACGGATGCTGCACCAGACGCGTCGCGCCAGTCTGGATGAAAACCTGTTCCATCGCAGTGCCACTGTTCAAGAAACACTCACAGCGGTCAACGCGATGACTGAAATCGTGCAGCAGGTGACGCAGGCTGCGGGCGAAGCGGCGCTCGATGTCGGCCGACGGAATGTCGTGCCCGCCATGCGCAACGCGTTCCGCCACCCGTTGATGCGACATGGCCTTGTCGGGCAGCGCCAGGTAGATCAGCTCGACACGCCAGCCGTCAGCGCGAAGGCTGTCGACCAACTTCAGGTAGCCGCGCCCGGCCAACGTGGTCTCCAAGGCAAAGTCGGAGCGCCGTTGAACGTTGACCTGCACCTCGCGCAGCAGCAGCCGCCCGGCCGCCGCTTGCTGCAGCGCCGGCGCCAACGGCGACAGACCGGCAGCGATCAGGTCGGCGTTGATGAAGTTTCGGCACTTCTTAACCCGCGGCAGATATTGCAGCGCGAAGGTGGTTTTGCCTGCGCCATTGGGGCCGGCGATGATCCAGCAGGTGGGCATCAGGTGGTGAGCTCCGGCTCGGGAAGAGAGACGCGGACTTTGCCGGTGAGGAGGTCTTGCATGAGGCCGAGTTTTTGCATTCGCAATTTCAGAGCCGCATTGCCGAGACTTTCGATAGGCGCCTGAGCGGCATCGTAGATGGCCGCGATGGCACGCTGTCCATTGATCGGTGGTAGAGGTAACTCGAGGGGCCGAAGATCCTGAAGATTGATGTTCTTCTGCGCACTCTGCGTCGCGGACGCATCCAATCGCGGCTTGGCCCGCCGGATTGAAAGTTCAACAAAACGAATATCGACACCGGGTCCAACGACGACTCCGACCACGCTGTCAGGAAAGTACATTGACATTACCAGAATGGCCGTGTCGGCAATGTTCGCGACAATGGTCATAGCGATAGTCATCGGCGCAGGTGGGGTCGTAGACGCGCATGTTCTCGCGCGGATCGCAGACCTCGACACAGACGCGAACCACCTCGGCCGGGGTGTAGAACTCACCGGCCTTCTTACCCGCGCGATCCGCAAAATCCTTCAGCAGGTATTCGTAGGCGGCGCCGAGCAGATCGGGAAACTCGAAGTCCGAATCCTTCAGCGGGATCTTGTCGAAATTCTGGATGAAGTTGACCAGCGTGTCGTCATCCAGCGTGGTCTGGCCGATTTTCTTGTTGAAGTTGATCGTGCCTTTCAACACGTCCTGCAAGGCATCGGTGTTGTCGTCTTCAAGCGCCTCCAGCGCCTTGTTCAGCATCGAGCCGACGTTTTCCTTGATGTGCTTGAGCGCAGGGTGATTGACGGCGACCGCTCGTCCATCCTTGTCGATGATGTGCTCGGTCCACGGCGAACTCCAGCGCGCTCTGGGCGGCACATAGAAATAGGCGCCCGAGTATTGGTCCTTGTCTTCCAGCAACGCGGTGATCTCACTGGAGGGCAAACCATCGCGCTCGCCCTGGGCGCGGAGCTGCAACTGGCGCTGATCGAACAAATCGCTGGCGCGCTTGAGGAACAACATGCCGAAGACATATTCCTTGTACTCGCTGGCATCCATGTTGCCACGCAAATCGTCGCAGGCAGTGAGCAGCAGCTTTTCGAGTCGGGCAAGGGTCAGGCGTGAACTTGTCATTCAGGGAGACGGGGGTTGTGGATTCGGAAGCAGGAATTCTGCACCCGAGCGAGAGCGGTTCCGCGGTGCTTGTCGGAGATATCGCGCGCCGTGTGCCGTTGCGAGCCTCGACCACCGACAGCATCGCGCCGAAGCTGGCATCATGCACCCGACCGACTGCTCACCACCCACCATGTTCCCCACCTTGACCGTCCCCCAGGCCTGGCTCGTGCTGTCCGGCGCCATCGTGCTGGAGGTCTGCGGCACCACCTGCATGCGCCTGGCCGAAGGCTTCACACGGTTGACGCCATCGATCCTCATCTTCGTCTTCTATGCGCTGTCGTTCATGCTCAACACCATCGTCATCAGGACTCTCGGCCTGAGCGTCGTTTATGCGGTGTGGTCGGGCGTCGGCACCGTGTTGACCGCGCTGATCGGCTTCCTGTATTTTCGCGAGCCGGCCACTGCGATCAAGCTGGCCAGCATCGGCTTGATCGTGATCGGCGTGTTCGGCTTGCATGCGGCATCGCGGACCACGGGCTGATGATGAAACGACAAAACCAGCAGTCGATCGAGCTGTATCGCCGCCGCGCGGACGGCTATGACGATTCCGCCCGCTTCACGATGCCGCTGCGCGAGCGCACCATCGCACTGCTCGATCTGCGTGCCGGCGACGTGGTGCTCGATATCGGCGCCGGTACCGGCCTGAGCTACTGCTTGCTTCGCGATGCAGTCGGGCCCAGTGGCCGGGTGCTCGCGTTCGAGCAGAGCCCGGAGATGTTTGCGCAAGCCGCGTCACGCGTGGACCGCAAGGGCTGGAGCAACATCTGGCATGTCAACGCAGCCGCCGAAGACGTCGTGTTGCCCGAGCCGCC
>JBBRID010000403.1:0-3908 GCA_038221635.1 Burkholderiales bacterium | reverse complement strand
CAGGTTGATGATCAGGCTCTGGCCGCGGATCACCGCCTCTTGTCTTGACAGGATTGCGGTCGCGACGAAGTTCAGGCTGATCGCACGCATTTGTTCGCCGAATCCAGGCATCACCTTGTCGGCCACTGAGAGCGTGGCTTCCGGGGTCAGGTCGCGTGCGGCCGGGCCGGTGCCGCCGGTGGTCAGCACCAGGTGACAGCCGACCTCGTCGACCAGTTCACGTAAGGTGCTGCTGATCGCAGCCAGGTCATCGGGTATCAGGCGTGCTTCCCAGTCGACCGGATTGCGGACCGCGCCCGTCAGCCACTGCTTCAGAGCCGGAATGCCCTTGTCTTCGTAGATCCCGCTGGACGCGCGATCGCTGACCGAGACCAGTCCGATCTTCACGGTCTGCAGCGGGTTCAATGGTGGCAAGGTGGCCGATTTCGTTTCGGCGCTGAGTTGTTGGCTGGCGTCAGACATCGTGGGTTTCGTCGGATTCGTGTGACCGGATGAAGCGGAACAGGTCCCGGTAGGCCTTGCCGCTGCGTTTTTCAGGGATCGCCGATGCATCCTTGCGGGCTGACCGAACCAGGCTGCGCAGCTGCTGCAGATCGCTTTGCGGGAACGCCCCCGCCCAGCGCGTCAAGGCTTCGTCGTCGGCAACCAGCGCGGCACGCCAGTGCTCGGCCTGATGCAGCTTCAGCGAATCACGTGCCTGGCCGAGTTGCATGGCGGCAACCGCTTCGCGCAAGGGTTCGGGGTCGGCGCGGCGCATCAGCTTGCCGATGTACTGCATCTGCCGTCGCCGTGCTTCGTGGGTACGCGTGCGGCCATAGGCCCGAATCGCTTCCCGCAGTATTTCAGGCATGCCCAGTTCATCCAGGCGTTTGTCGGGCATTTCAGCCAGCGCTTCACCGAGCGACTGAAGATCGTGTGACGCCTGTTTGCGCCGCGTTTTGCTGGGCCGCGAAGCGAACGCGTCGTCAATCTCCGCGGCGCTGCCTTCTTCGGACGTCGTCTGATCGTTGTCGTCTGGCTCGCGGGGTGGTGGCAATGGCATGGGGGTGCAGGGGCCGCAGCGCGCGCAGGCCACGCGCAGGCGAATGGGCTGGGTATCATAGCTGTGAGCGTTCGCGCCATTTCGCGGCCATTGCGGCATTCCTGCCGCCTCTCCCAGATCTCCAGATCTCCAGATCACTCATCCATGAAGCGTTCATCGACATTGCGGCATTCAACCCGAGCCAACTCCATCACCGCGGCGACGACGCGTCGATCAAGTAAAGGAGGCTCGGACGGCCCGGCAAGCGGTTTTGCCCAGTCGCAAGACCAGTTCCGGCAACTTGTCGAAGATGCGTTGTCTGCAGCTCGCAAGCTCGGCGCCAGCGATGCCAGTGTCGAGGTTTCCGAAGGGGTCGGCCTGTCGGTATCGGTTCGCAAGGGCGAGCTGGAAAACGTCGAACGCAACCGCGACAAGTCGCTCAGCATTTCGCTGTACCTAGGGCAGCGGCGTGGCAATGCCAACACGTCGGATTTCTCTCGCCAGGCCATCGAGCAGACGGTGCGTGCGGCCTACGACATTGCGCGTTTTACCGCAGAGGATCCCGCTGCGGGGCTGCCCGACGAGGCAGATCTGGCTCAAGGTGATGAACGCACGCGCGATCTGGACCTGTTTCATCCCTGGGCCATCGATGCGGCCAGCGCTGCAGAGTTGTCAAAGCGCTGCGAACTGGCGGCGATGAGCACCGACCGGCGAATCACGAATTCGGAAGGCGCGGGTGTCTCGGCGCAGCAGTCGCATTTCTTTGCCGGCAATTCGCGCGGATTCCGCGGCGGGTATGCCAGCTCGCGGCATTCGATTTCGGTCGCACCGATTGCTTCGCTGCCGGGCCGCAACGGCGACGACATGCAGCGCGACGCCTGGTACACCTCGATGCGCTCGGCCGACGAGATGGCGTCGCCCGAGGCGGTCGGGCGTTATGCTGCCGAGCGCGCCTTGTCGCGCTTGAAATCCCGCAAGATCAAGACCTGGGAAGTGCCGGTGTTGTTCGAGTCGACCCTGGCCGCTGGCCTGTTGGGCGGCTACGTCCAGGCCACCAGTGGTGGCTCGCTGTACCGAAAGGCGAGTTTTCTGCTCGATTCGCTCGGCCAGCAGGTGTTGCCCGAGCATGTCGACATCGTCGAAGAGCCGCATCTGATGCGTGGCAAGGGCAGCGCACCCTTCGACGACGAGGGCGTGTTGACGAAACCGCGCACGGTGGTCGACGGCGGGGTGGTCCAGGGCTATTTCCTGTCGAGCTACTCGGCGCGCAAGCTCGACATGCGAACCACTGGCAACGCTGGCGGGTCGCAGAACCTGAGCATGCGCAGCCGCGCAACGCAAGATGGTGACGACCTGGAGGCGATGCTGCGCAAACTCGATCGCGGTTTGTTCGTCATCGAATTGATGGGGCAGGGCGTCAACTATGTGACCGGAGACTATTCGCGCGGCGCGGCGGGATTCTGGGTCGAGCACGGAAAAATCACCTTTCCGGTGCATGAAGTGACCATTGCCGGCAATTTGCGGCACATGCTGCGAAATATCAGGGCCATAGGCTCTGATCGATATACGACGGGTGCAAAAACCATCGGGTCGGTTTTGCTGGAACCGATGAAGATCGCCGGCAGTTGACTGGGGAAACCCACATTCATTTCTGGTTTCACCGGTCTTAAAATCTCTTTACCTACCATCTCAGGAGATTTCATGGAGCGTCGTTCATTTGTACGCAGTGCCGGTCTTGCCGGTGTTCTGGCCGCCGGTGCAGCACCGGCCATCGTTCACGCGCAGGCAACCATTCGCTGGCGTCTGGCATCGAGCTTTCCGAAGTCTCTCGACACGATTTTCGGCGCCGCAGAGACCATGTCCAAGTTCGTCAAGGACATGACGGGTGGCAAGTTCGAGATCTCGGTGGCTGCGGCTGGCGAACTGATGCCTGCCTTCGGCGTCGTCGACGGCGTGCAGCAGGCCACGGTCGAGATGGCACACACCGCGCCGTATTATTTCTTCGGCAAGGATCCGACCTTCGCACTCGGTTGTGCTATTCCGTTCGGCCTCAATTCGCGCCAGATGACGGCGTGGATGATCGAAGGCAATGGCATGAAGTTGATGCGTGAGTTTTACGCCAACTTCAACATCATCAATTTCGTCGGTGGCAATACCGGGGCCCAGATGGGCGGCTGGTGGCGCAAGGAAATCAAGTCGCTGGCCGACGTGAAGGGTTCGAAGTTCCGAGTGGGTGGATTCGGTGGCAAGGTGATCGAGCGCATCGGCGGGGTTCCGCAAAATATTCCGGGTGGCGAGATCTACCAGGCGCTCGAGAAGGGCACCATCGATGCGGCCGAGTGGGTCGGCCCCTACGACGACGAGAAGCTCGGTTTCGTGAAGGTCGCACCGTTCTACGCCTATCCGGGCTGGTGGGAGGGTGGTCCTGAGCTCGACTTCTTCGTCAACAACAAGGCCTATGCCGGCCTGAGCGCCGAATACAAGGCCATCCTGGAAGCCGCAACGATGTATGCGGCCACTGAGATGCAGGCCAAGTACGACGCCCGCAACCCGGCGGCGCTGAAGCGTCTGGTGGGCAGCGGCGCCAAGCTGTTCCGCTTTCCGAAAGACATGATGGAAGCGGCATTCAAGGAATCGACTGCCCTGTATAACGAACTGTCTGGAACCAACCCGGCCTGGAAGAAGATCTACGCCGATTATTCGGCTTTCCGGCGCGACGCCAATCTGTAGGGAAGAAGATAATGATTGACAATCAGTCCATTGCCCACATTGCCACATACAAACACTTGCATATCCTTCGAGTCTTCCGCAAAAGTCTGAATGGCAACGGCCGTGGATGGTATTTTAAGTTCTTGCAATTTTTCGAACAAAACCATCACCACTTCAT
>JBBRID010000402.1:0-3913 GCA_038221635.1 Burkholderiales bacterium | reverse complement strand
TGAAGATGTAGAACGCGACCACCGCGTTCAGCAGCCCGGTGATCAGGAAGACCTGCGGGATCGTGAAATGCGCCGCCAGCAGCGCGCCGACGATCAGCGAGCTGACGATCATGAAGAGCGCGTTCAGAATGTTGTTGGCCGCGATGATTCGGGCACGGTGGCTGGGCTGTGATCGCATCTGGATCAACGCATACATCGGCACGCTGTACAGGCCGGCAAACAGCGCCAGCAGCGTCAGATCGGCCATCACCCGCCAGTGCGCCGGTTCTGCCGCGAAGGCGGCAAGGCTCAGGCGCTCGCTCGCAGGCAGCCCACGCGAGGCCAGATACAGATCGATGGCGAACACGCTCATGCCGATCGCCCCGAGCGGCACCAAACCGATCTCGACATGGCGTCGGCTCAGCACCTCGCACAACAACGATCCGGTGCCGATGCCGACCGAAAAGACCACCAACAGCAGCGACGCCACCTGCTCGTCGCCATGCAGCACGTCACGCGCGAACGACGGAAACTGCGACAGGAAGACGGCACCGAAGAACCACATCCACGAGATGCCGAGCAAGGACCGAAAGACGACGATGTTCTCGTGTGCCAGTTTCAGGTTGCGCCAGGTTTCGCTGAACGGATTCCAGTTGATCTGCAACCCGGGTTCCGTCGACGGGCTTGTCGGGACATAGTGCGAAGCCACCCGGCCGGCGATCGCCAGCGCGAGACAGGCCCAGGCGGTGGCAACCGCACCGATCTGCGGCAGCGCGATGAGGAGCCCGCCGGCCACGCTGCCGAGCAGGATCGCCACGAAGGTGCCCATCTCGACCATGCCATTACCGCCGGTCAGTTCGCGCTCGTTCAGATGCTGCGGCAGGTAGGCATATTTGACCGGCCCGAACAGCGTCGACTGCAGACCCATCAGGAAAACACAGCCCAACAACAGCGCGGCATCGGCTCGGTAGAAGCCCCAGGCGGCCAGACCCATGATGACGACTTCCAGAGCCTTGATCCAGCGGATCAACAAGGCCTTGTCGTATTTGTCGGCCAGTTGCCCGCTGGTGGCCGAAAACAGCAGGTAAGGCAGGATGAACAGCGCCCCGATCACCAGGCCGGCCAGGTCGGGTGGCATCCAGCTGACCTGCAACTGATAAGTCACCATCACGGTGAATGCAAACTTAAACAGGTTGTCGTTGCCGGCGCCGAGAAACTGAGTCCAGAAAAATGGCGCGAAGCGGCGTTGCGAGAGCAGCGAGAACTGGTTGGGATGATCCTGCGCTAGTTCCACCGACACCGGCTCACTGGTCAAGATCTTGCCGCCGCTTGATTGATTCATGGGTTCTGCCTCGTCCGGACTGCGGCTGAATGTAGCGGCTGGCATGTTGATCCCGACGTCATCGGACAACAACGGGTGGCGCGCCTAATCGGCTGGTCTGCAACCAATCGAACACGGAGTCGACGGTCATGGTTTCGATGCGATCGCCGAACCGCTTGGAATTCGGATGGTCGTCGAATGCAACGTTGGCGGTAGAGACGCGTGCGCCCAGCCGCTGCATACCGCCGATATGCAAGCTGGTCGGTCGATAGTCCTGCAATTTCAGCCAGGCCTGGGCACGTTCGCGATCCCTGGCCCCGGGCTCCTGGGCCATCGCGAGTGTCTCGATCGCCCATTGATTGGATTGCTGGTAGCGCCGCGACCACGGATAGGCCAGCATGTTGTAAGCCGGCGTGTGCATGCGGGCGAGCTGGTCGTTGTCCTTGAGGATGGGCAGCAATCGGGCTTGCAGGGCCGGATCGAGCACGGCGAATGCGACTTCGTAATCGAACAGATCGTCGAGCACGAACTCGCCCAGCCCCTGGCGGAACACCGCCGCGCGAGCGCTGCCGCATTGATTGAGCTTGTGCGCGACTCGCCAGACTGAGAGCGCACCGCCGGGCGCTGGCACCTGTTCGCGATAGGCCAGTCCCAGATGCGAATAACGCAAGCCGTATTGCCGCAGATCCTGGCCGATCCGCGCCAGAACAACCACCTGGGCACCACTGGCGTCG
Organism: Burkholderiales bacterium; assembly: GCA_038221635.1. Lineage (GTDB taxonomy): Bacteria > Pseudomonadota > Gammaproteobacteria > Burkholderiales > Burkholderiaceae_C > Ideonella_A. The sequence goes on along the minus strand of JBBRID010000402.1, from coordinate 1,879 downwards.
AGCGCATGCGCCGCGGCCACGGCAAGATTCATGGATCGCTCGACATTGACCGCCTGCGGGAGATGCGCCTCGCAGGGCCGACCCGCCGCCGCATGGGTCGCGGGCAGACCGATCACTGCGACCGCGAACAGCCTGATGAGCGAGCGCCAGCAGCGCAGCGCTACCGAAATCGGCCGACCCATCGAGTCTGCGCTCACCGTGTCACCCGCTCGTTGTACAGCAAGGCCTTGCCGATTTCGTTCGGGATGAACGCAATCGCCTGGCCGGCCGCCGAAAGCACCCAGCCGGTGCCGATCACACTGACAGCGATGGCCGTGCCGACGCCCATCGACAGCGCCGCCGCGGCGGCGCTGCTGAGCGTAAAAATCATGCGCGCCCCATCCGAGGCCCGCTCAAGCACATAGACCATCCCACGCGCCGAAGCTTCGACCCAGACAGTGGTAAACACCACGCCGGCGGAGAGGACCACCACCGGCGCGGCAACCGACAGCGCAATCGGCAGCGTCGACAACGCGCTGGCTTCTGAGGCACCATTTCGATGGGCATTGGACGGCAGGCCGACACCGAAGAGCGCTGCGGCGAGCAACCAGCGGCCGACCAGCGTGGAAAGCCGGACATGGGTGTGCAGCGGCGTCTTCATGTCGACTCCTCGTCGTTCGGGCGGCGGCGCGCACGCACCTCGAACAGCAAGGCTTCATGGGCATCGCGCAGCGTCTTGGCGAGTGTGAAAACACTGGAGATCAGAAACAGCCAACTGACGCCCAGGAAGGCTTTGTACGACGGACTGATCTGCATCCGCCACAAGCCCCAGCCGGTCAGTGCCATCGCGATGCTGAAGCCACCCCAGACCACCATGCTCCAGCCCGGCGTGTCGTTGCGGCCCTGCTGTGCGTCGCGCACATGCTTGGCCAGCGCAAAAGCGGTCGAAATGCAAAAGCCGTAGCCCATCATCATGAAGGCACGGTCGAGGTCTTCACCGGGCAGATAAGCCAGACCGATCACTGACAACGCAATCGAAAGGGCAAACGACGCCCAGACCTGTACTTTCCAGGCTTTGCTGTCTTGGCGGGCAAATGTGTTTTGCATTGCGTCCTCAATAGTTGGTGAAGAGCTGCCATGTTGTTCACTTCCGCGGCCCGCGGCCATCGCCCTCGGGAGGGAGGCAGCCAGGCGCACTGAGAGTATCGCCATGCGATACTTTCAAGCCAAATGTCTGGTTCAGGCATCTCATGACCGCAAGCCGCGACCTGGTTAGCGCACTGAAGGCCGAGTTGAAGGCGGCAGGCATCACCTATGCCGAGCTCGCCAGCCAGCTCGGCATGGCCGAAAGCAGCGTCAAGCGGATCTTTTCCAGGTCGGACATGCCGTTGTCGCGGGTCGACGATGTGCTGCGTGTGCTCAAACTCGAGTTCGCTGACCTGGCGCGCCGTATCTCAGAACAGCAGCCGCTGCGCCACCAGCTGACACTGGCCCAGGAAACCGCCGTGGTCGCAGACCGCAAACTGCTGCTGATCGCGATCAGTTGCCTGAGCCACTGGACTTTCGATCAGATCGTCAGCACCTATCACATCAGTGGCGCTGAATGCGAGGCCTACTTCGCCGTGCTCGACCGATTGGGCATCGTCGAAGCCCGGCCGATGAACCGCTACCAGCTTCGGCTGGCCAAGACATTCCGCTGGTTGCCCGACGGACCGGTGATGGCCTTCTTCCGTGAACACGTGGCCGCCGACTACTTCAGCGGCGGCTTCGACGATGACGGTGAAATTCTGATGCTTGTCCACGGACAGATTGGCACCAGCCTGGCCAACAGCTTCGTCGAGCGTCTGCAGCGCGTGGGGCAGGACTTTGCGCAACAACACCTGGCCGATCAACGCCTGCA
>JBBRID010000401.1:0-3915 GCA_038221635.1 Burkholderiales bacterium | reverse complement strand
GGTCGGTGTCTTCGCGGCCTGGTTGGCTGCGGTTGGTGTGGGCATGGCGGGCTTTCGCATGATCGGCACGCGGGACGCCAGCCTCGGCGGTGTGCTGGGCGCGGCCTGCGGAATCGGCCTTGGTCTGGTCGGCACCCAGTTGCTGGCGATGTTGTCGATGGGTTTGCAACCTGGTTTCGTCTGGGACGGTCCGGGGCTGCTGATGGCGCTGCTGGCCGGCGTCGGTGGCTCGACATTGGGACTCGGCATCTGGTTCATCGGCCGCTCACAAGTCAACGGCCGGGTGCCGTGGACCCTGATCGCCGCCATTTCGATGGGCCTCGGTGTCGTGCTGAGCCAGGTCGGTGTGATCGATGCAGCCGGCCTCGGCGGGCAGCTTGCATCGAGTTACCGCGACGTCCTGCCGTCGGCATCGATCACCGCGCTGGCGTCGGTGGGCACACTGATGTTCGTGCTCGCGATCCTGGTCACGTCGCGGCTCGAAGAGCACACCCGTGAGTCCTTGACGCGCGTCAAGACCGAGTTGCGTCACCAGGCGACGCTGGATGCCCTGACCCAATTACCGAATCGAGAAATGTTCGAGCAGCGGCTCGAGGATGCCATCCAGACTTGTGACTCCAAGCATGGCCGACTGGCGCTGCTGTTTGTCGATCTCGATGGGTTCAAGCCGATCAACGAGTCGTTCGGCCACCCGGTCGGCGACAGCATCCTGCGCAGCGTGGCCGCCCGTTTGAGCAGTGTTGCGGGCCCCAACGACGTGGTAGCGCGCCTGGGCGCCGATGAATTTCTGCTGCTGATTCAAGACAACCCGATGGCCAGCGAAGTCACGGACCGGGCGGCTACCGTGCTCGATCTGCTGCAGCAACCCTATACCTTCGGGGGCCGCGAGGCACGGGACGTCACCTTGTCTTGCTCGATCGGCATTGCGATGTATCCGGAGAACGGCGAGGAAGGCAAACTGCTCGCCCACGCCGATGCCGCCATGTATGCGTCGAAGGCGAGCGGTGGGGCCACCTACAGCTTCTACGAGCCGCGCATGAGCACCGGCGCGCGCGAACAGGTCGATTTGTTGCACGACCTGCGCCGCGCGCTGGCCAATGGCGAGTTGGAGCTCTACTACCAGCCGAAGGTGCATGCACCCAGCGGCGAAATCACAGGAGCCGAGGCTTTGATGCGTTGGCACCATCCGAAACGCGGAATGATCGGTCCGGCCGTCTTCATTCCGATCGCCGAGCGTTTCGGCTTGATCAACAGTTTCGGCGATTGGCTGATCGACGAGGCCTGCCGTCAGATCAGAGTCTGGCGAGACGAGGGTCTGCGCATGCGGGTGGCGATCAATCTGTCGGTCTACCAGTTGCGTCAGGCCGATCTGGCCGACCGGATCACCGCGTCCTTGACGCGCCACCGGATCAATCCCAAGGTCTTGACCTGCGAGATCACCGAGTCGGTTGCAATGGACGACGCGGCCGAAACCATGCAACTGTTCTACAGCCTGGCCCAAGCCGGCGTCCACATCTCGATCGACGATTTCGGCACCGGTTATTCGAGCCTTTCGTATCTGCGCAAGCTGCCCGCCGAAGAATTGAAGATCGATCGAAGCTTTGTCCAGGATCTGGGCATCAGCGAAGATGCCGAACGAGTCGTCGACGCGGTGATCAAACTGGCGCAGGCGCTGCAACTGAAGGTGGTCGCCGAAGGCGTCGAAACCGAGCAGCAATATGCCATTCTGCGATCGCTGGGGTGCGACGAGTTGCAGGGCTTCCTTTTCGCCAAACCGATGTCGGCGCGCGCGCTGTCGCAGTGGGCAATGCACGATATCGGTCCGAAGGACATCGACTTCCGCGAGTCGCTTTATACCGATACACGCGTCGCCGAACTGCACTGACCCTTGTCCCTTTCACCTCGCCGCATCGCCCGAATTCGTACAATCGGGCGATGAAAGTTCCTGCCTATACCCGTGGCGCCGCACTGCCGGCATTGCTCGAGCAACGCATTGCGATCCTCGACGGCGCGATGGGTACGATGATCCAGCGCTACAAGCTGTCGGAGGCCGACTTTCGCGGCACGCGTTTTGCCTCTCACCCCAAGGATCTGAAGGGCAACAACGACTTGTTGCAGCTGACCCGGCCCGACATCATCCGCCAGATCCACGACGAGTATCTTCAGGCCGGCGCCGACATCATCGAGTCCAATACCTTTGGTGCGACCTCGATCGCTCAGGAAGACTACGGACTGGCTGCGTTTGCACGCGAGATGAACGTCGAGGGCGCACGCATTGCACGCGCAGCCTGCGATGCCTTGGCCACCGACAACCGGCCGCGATTCGTGGCCGGCGCCCTGGGCCCGACCCCGCGCACCGCCAGCATCAGCCCTGATGTCAACGATCCCGCCGCGCGCAATGTCGATTTCGACCAGTTGCGCAATGCCTACCTTGAACAGGCCGAGGGGCTGCTCGAGGGTGGTTGCGACCTGTTCCTGGTCGAGACGATCTTCGATACCCTCAATGCCAAAGCTGCGATCTTCGCGCTCGACGAACTGATGGAGCGCAGCGGCGAGCGCCTGCCGGTGATCATCTCCGGCACCGTGACCGATGCGTCGGGCCGAATCCTTTCCGGTCAGACGGTCGGCGCCTTCTGGCACAGCGTGCGGCACGCCCGCCCGCTTGCGATCGGCCTGAACTGCGCACTCGGTGCCACGCTGATGAGGCCCTACATCGAAGAGCTGGCGAAACTCGCTGGCGACACCTTCATCAGTTGTTATCCGAATGCCGGTTTGCCGAATCCGATGAGTGAAACCGGCTTCGACGAGACGCCGGAGATCACCGGCTGTCTGGTCGAGGATTTTGCGAAGGCCGGTTTTCTGAACATCGCCGGTGGCTGCTGCGGCACGACGCCGGCGCACATTGCCGAAATCGCCAAACGTCTGGGCGGCTATAAGCCGCGCTGCAGACACGACGGCCTGTTCAGCAACCTGCTCGCGGCCTGACCCTCGAGCGGCCGGCACGCGTCGCATTTACAATCCGCTGCGTCCCAAGGAGCGTTGCGACGGCCCCGACCTGAACTGGTCGGCATGCTGCCAGGCTTGGGCTCGATTCTCTCCAACAGCGCTCACCCGACCAGATCAGGCCGCGGTGAGTTGCGCGGCCGGTCCCCTGATTGCGCCGCCATGTCGAACCCGCCCACCTCCCGCGAAACCAGGCAACCGCCTGCACCGCACCCGCGCGTCGGCGCAATGAAATTGTCCGGCCTCGAGCCGGTGTCCATCGACGAAAACTCGCTGTTCGTCAACATCGGCGAGCGCACCAACGTCACCGGATCGAAGGCATGTGCCCGCCTGATCCTGAACGACAAGTTCGAGGAAGCGCTCGGCGTGGCGCGCCAGCAGGTGGAAAACGGCGCGCAGGTGATCGACATCAACATGGACGAGGCGATGCTCGACAGCAAGGCGGCGATGGTCCGATTCCTGAACCTGATTGCCGGCGAACCTGAAATCTCGCGCGTGCCGATCATGATTGACAGTTCGAAATGGGAGGTGATCGAGGCCGGGCTGAAATGCATCCAGGGCAAGGGCATCGTCAATTCGATCTCGCTGAAGGAAGGCGTCGAGCAGTTCAAGCAGCAGGCCCGGTTGATCCGTCGCTACGGTGCGGCCACCGTCGTGATGGCCTTCGATGAACAAGGCCAGGCCGATACCTACGAACGCAAGATCACGATCTGCGAACGCGCCTACCGGATGCTGGTCGACGAACTCGACTTCCCGCCTGAAGACATCATTTTCGACCCGAACATCTTCGCGATCGCCACCGGCATCGAGGAGCACGACAACTACGCGGTCGACTTCATCAATGCGACACGCTGGATCAAGCAGAACCTGCCTGGCGCCAAGGTGAGCGGTGGTGTCAGCAACGTGAGTTTC